>CALVIH010000023.1 GCA_944329445.1 uncultured Bacilli bacterium
GAATGCAAAAAAAGACATTTTTAAAGAATAAAAAGAGTTTGTTGTATTGACAACTCTTTTTTTATTACATATAATATTTATATATGAACATATATTCATAAAGAAAGGAGATAACATGCAATTATTAGATGAAGATAAAATAATAGATTTATCAGAGTTATTTAAGATATTTGGTGATTCAACCCGTGTTAAGATAATAAACGTACTTTTAAATAACGAGTTATGTGTAGGTGATATAGCAGATAAAATAAACGTAAGTCAATCAGCGGTATCACATCAACTTAGAATACTAAAAGATTCTAAATTAGTTAAGTTTAGAAAAGAAGGGAACTTAACATACTATTATTTAGCAGATGATCATGTTTATAAAATATTTATGATGGGATGTGAACACGTAAATGAAGCATAGGTATAACATTAGTAACTTAGATTGTGCTAATTGTGCAAATAAAATAGAATGCGCTTTAAATAAAGATAAAAAGATAAATAAAGCCGTTGTTAATTTTTCTAAGTTATCTGTTATGGTTGATACAAATATTGATAAAGACGTTAAAAAATACGTTCAAAAAATAATAGATAAAACAGAACCAGGAGTTATACTATTAGATAAAAATGAGTCTTTTGACATTAAGAAAAAGGTTTTAAAAGATGTTTCAAGACTAATTATCGGTATTATTCTAGCACTTTTTGGGACTTATTTGTTTAAAGGAGTAATATCAAATATATTTATAATATTAGGTTACGTCGTTCTTTTGTTTAGAACGGCATCTAACGCTGTTAAACTAATATTTAAATCAAAGACGATAGACGAAAACTTACTTGTTACGATATCTTGTGTTGGAGCTTATTTTACTAATAACATAAGCGAGGGACTAATGGTTATTGTACTTTATGAAATAGGTAAGATACTAGAGGAGATAGCCGTTAATAGATCAAGAAGATCTATTAGCGATTTAATGGATATAAAACCAGAATATGCTAATTTAAAAACTAAAGACGACATTATTAAAGTGTCACCAGAGGAAGTTAAGAAAGGTGATGTAATACTAATTAAAAAGGGTGAGAAAGTACCTTTAGATGGCATTGTAATAGAAGGTGATGCTAAACTTAATACCGCTGCTTTAACCGGTGAAAGCGCTTTAAGGAAAGTAGGAGTTAACGATGAAGTATTAAGTGGAAGCGTAAACGAGGATGGAGTTATTTCACTTAAGGTAACTAGTTTATATGATGACAGTACGGTAGCGAAGATTTTAAACTTAGCCGAAAGTGCAGGAGATAGAAAAGCTAAAACAGAAACCTTTGTTTCTAAAGCTGCCAAGATATATACACCAGTTGTACTTATTCTTGCAATATTAATCGGGGTATTTTTACCGTTATTATTTAACGTAGACTTTAATGACGCAATTTATAGAGCATTAGTATTCCTAGTAATATCTTGTCCTTGTGCGATTGCGATAAGCGTACCTTTAAGTTACTTTTCAGGAATCGGAAGGGCAAGTCGTGATGGTATTTTAATAAAGGGTAGTGATTATTTAGACGCTTTAGGCCACGTAAAAAAAATAATATTTGATAAAACGGGTACTATTACAACTGGTAAGGCAAGCGATTATAAGTTAGATATATTAAATAAAGACTACAAAAAAGATGATGTAATAAACTATTATTTAAAGGCAGAAAAACTATCTAATCATCCAATCGCAGTATCGATTGTTAATATCTTTAATAAAAAGGTTAAAACGGATGATGTTAAAGATTTTAAAGAAGTATCAGGTAAGGGTGTTACATGCACTATAAATGGTAATAAAGTAAAAGTTGGATCAAGTAAGTTTTGTAAAAGTAAAGAAAATGATAACGGCATTTACCTAAACGTAAATGATAAAATAGTTTCTAAACTAGAGTTAGTAGATGGTGTTAAAGAAGGGGTAAAAGATGCTATTAGCGAGTTAAAAAGTGAAGGTATAACAGTCAAGATGTTTACGGGAGATAATAAGGATGTTGCACTTTCTATTGGTAAGAAAGTGGATATTGATAACGTATGTTACGAACTACTTCCAGAAGAAAAATATAACTTACTTGAAGAAGAGATAAAAGAAAGTAGTGTTGGTAAAACAGCCTTTGTTGGAGATGGCATTAATGATGCTCCGTCACTTGCACTTGCAGACGTTGGAATATCAATGGGTGGTGTTGGTCAAGCTAGCGCGATAGAAGCATCAGACGTTGTTATAATGACTGATGATGTATCAAAGATAAATGATGGCATTAAAATATCTAAAAAAACAAGTAAGATAATCAAGCAAAACTTAGTTTTTGCAATAGGAGTTAAAATATTAGTTTTAATACTTAGTGCTTTTGGTATTGCATCCATGTGGCAAGCTGTTTTTGCAGATACCGGAGTTACTTTACTTACGATTTTAAATACAACTAGAATTCTTAAAAAATAGTAAAATAAAATACATTCTTTCTTGTATTATTAAATATAATATGATAGAATGTATTTAGCTTGCCTCCTTAGTTAAGTGGTATAACGCAGCCATGGTAAGGCTGAATTGTAAGTTCGATTCTTACAGGAGGCACCACTTTAGATATATTTTCAGTCTGAAATACGACTGATTTTTTATTTTATATGAAAATTTCCGCTAGTGTTTTATAGGGATAAAATATAATGATATAATGATTAATAAAGAAGTTTTGAATTATGACATTAACAAATCATGATATAGAACATGAAAAAAAGTTAATTAGAATGTTAGGGTTTGATCTGATTGGGCCTGATAAGTTTAATCGCTGGGATATTCTAAAAAATGGTAATGAGGTCGGATATATTCAATATGAAAAATTATTTAAAAAAAATAAAAAACTAGGTTATCCTGCTACATATACTTATCATATGGTAATTAATAGTCCTGAGATTTCTTATGATTCCATAAGAAGAACAACTACTAAAGATGGCAAAGAAATAACCGATAATAAATTTTCTTATGGGTTTGAAATAAAAAGGGAAAATGGTGACATTGATAAATTTGTTATGCATGCCGGAAAATATCCACATTTAGAATTATGGAGTATAGACTATGGGTATATGCGTTTTAGTCTTAATTTTGAAGGCTTATATTTAAGTTATAAGAGTAGAACGGATAATTTTAATGTAGAAGAAACATTAATTTTTAAAGATGAAGAAGAAAATATATACAATCATGCAAAAGAGTATTCATACATAATAAGTTATTGTGATAAAAATATAGATGTTTCCGATAATAATATGAAAGGGATAAAAACTCGTGAAATATCAGGTCTTAGCACATTAGATGAGCAAGAATTTAATTTGCTTAGAATTTCAGAAAAATCTTGGATTAATCACAAAATATGAATTAATAGAGAAAATATTGTTACTGGTTCGGTTGAGGATATGATAACAAAACATAAAATTGGTATAGAAACATTTAATCATTTCAGATATTTAATAAATAAGATTCTACCATTTAAAGAAGAAGTTATTTCTTCACTATTAAAAGAAAAAGAAGGAAACAGAAATGTAATTAAAACATTTTTACCAGATTTATATATTGAAGAAAAAAACAAAGGTACGCAAAAGATTAAAAAATAATGAATATATATAAATACTTAGGTTTGTTGTATATTTTTTAGGAATAAAGATGAATTGTTATGAAAACTTTATCTTTATTTCTTTTTTTTTAGAATTTAACTTAATTCATGATAAAATGTAAGTAGGTGATAATCTGAAAAAAGTTCAAGGTTTTCATTTCTATGTGTGCCTTGAACGTAGAGAAAGGAATGAAGCTTAACATGGATAACATAAAAATGAAAACATTATCTTTATGTAAGTTTAATAAAGATAATAAATATCATATGATATTTCTAAAAAAAATGATTTCTGATAAAACCATCACGGCTAGATTTAATGGCTTTTTACCTAATTTAACAAAGAATTATGATGATGATATTTTAGGAAAAGGATTCTTTGTTGCGGATGAAAAAAATTTAATTGGATACGTAGACATAGGTAATTATAGTGAAGATGAAAGATCAGTATACATAAGGCAAGCGATAGATATTGAAAAAAGAGGAAAATCATATGGCAAGAGAACTTTAAGTGAGATATCGGATCTTATTTTTTATATGCACCCTGAAGTAGAAAGCATAAAGGCCAAAGTTGCAAATGATAACATAGCATGCCTTAGAATGTTAAGTGATTGTGGATACAAATGGTTGCATGATGATTATTATGCTTTAGAAAATCCATATATAAAAAATAGCAACAAGAAATAAATATTGGTTTACAAATACAATTGTTCGTGTTAAAATATATTTATATTGCATAGTAAGAGGGTGTATTTATGTATTCGTATATTAAGGGAATAGTAACGATTGTTGAACCTAGTTACATAGTTGTTGAAAATAATGGGATTGGTTATATGATTTTTGTTGCAAACCCATATTCTTATAAAGTTAATGAAGAAGTGTTAGTTTATTTATATCAACAAATAAGAGAAGAAGAAAATACTTTATATGGATTTAAAACTAGCGAAGAAAAAGATTTATTTTTAAAACTAATTAGTGTAAAAGGTCTTGGATGCAAAATGGCGCTTCCAATGCTTTCAGGAGATAACATGGATGGTATTCATGAAGCGATTGAATCTGGTAACATAAATTATTTAAAAA
This sequence comes from uncultured Bacilli bacterium, assembly GCA_944329445.1. Classification (GTDB taxonomy): domain Bacteria; phylum Bacillota_I; class Bacilli_A; order RF39; family UBA660; genus Aphodocola. Next base: position 4,681 of record CALVIH010000023.1, read on the forward strand.
AGTTTCCTAAGATCGGTGATAAGGTTGCAAGACAAATTATTCTTGATTTAAAAGGTAAGTTAGCTGGTGATGAAAACGCATCTAAACAGGATTTTACAGAACTTAGTGAAACGCTTAAATCTCTTGGTTATAAGCAGGCGGATATTAAGAAGATATTACCATCTATTGATGTTTCTAAGACATTAGAATCACAAGTAAAAGACGCGTTAAAATTATTATTAAAGTAAAGGAGAACATCTTATGGACGATAGAATAATTACATCTAATAAATTAAAGGAAGATAGTTTTGAATCTACGATTAGACCGCAAACGATAGATGAATATATTGGCCAAAAAGATATAGTTGAAAATTTAAAGGTATTTATGGAAGCTGCTAAAATGCGTGGTGAAACGCTAGATCACGTGCTTTTGTATGGACCTCCAGGACTAGGTAAAACAACCTTATCTTATGTTATAGCAAACGAAATGGGAGCGAATATAAAAACCGCATCTGGTCCAGCAATCGAAAAGTCTGGTGATTTGGCAGCGGTATTATCATCTTTAGAAGAAGGGGACGTATTATTTATCGATGAAATACACAGGATACCAAGGTTTGTAGAGGAGATATTATATTCCGCCATGGAAGATTTTACGTTGGACATAATAGTTGGTGGAGAAGGCTCTAATCGTAACTTAAGAATCGATTTGCCTAAGTTTACCTTAATTGGTGCAACGACAAGAGCGGGTGATTTATCAGCACCATTACGTGACCGTTTTGGAATAGTATCTAAACTTAATTATTATACGGAAGATGAAATAACAAAAATCATAAAAAGAAGCGCTCGGGTACTTGATTTACAAATTGAAGATGAAGCAGCAAAAGAGCTTGCTAATCGTTGCCGCAGAACACCTAGAATTGCAAACCGACTTTTAAAAAGGGTTAGCGATTTTGCCCTTGTTAAGGGTGATGGAGTAATAACGTTAGACATAACAAAACATGCACTTGATTCTCTTAAGGTTGATAAGTTAGGACTTGATGAGGTTGACTATGAACTTCTAAAAACAATAATATATAAATTTAATGGTGGACCGGTTGGGGTAGAAGCGGTTGCGGCTTCAATTGGAGAGGAAACATCGACTATTGAGGACGTATGTGAACCATATCTTCTTCAAATTGGCTACTTAAAGAGGACCCCTAGGGGAAGAATGGTAACTGATGTTGCATACAAACATTTAGGTATAGATAAACAGAGTAAAAATAATCAATTGCATTTTTAAGTAAAATAAACTATAATAAGTACTTGCTAGGTACTTATTTTTATTTGGAGGTTTTTTATGAAAACAGACGATTTTGATTATTTTTTACCTAAAGAGTTAATTGCACAAACTCCTTTAAAAAATAGAAGTTCATCGCGTATGCTTGTTTTGGATAAAAACACTGGTAATTTTCAAGATGGTAGGTTTACTGATTTAATAGATTATATAAATAAAGGGGACACGATTGTTTTAAATGATACCAAGGTTATTCCTGCTAGATTAATTGGTCATAAACCAGATACTGGTGCGGTAATTGAGGTTTTAATGCTTAAGGATTTAGGTGATGATGAATGGGAGTGTTTAACCAAACCTGCAAAAAGAATTAAAGAAGGAACGATGGTTAAGTTTTCTGATGAATTATCATGTAAGTGTACTTTTGTTGGTGAAGATGGGATAAGACGCTACAAATTTATTTATGATGGTATTTTTCTTGAAATATTAGATAGGTTAGGCGAGATGCCTCTTCCTCCTTACATAACAGAAAAACTAGAAGATAAAGATAGGTATCAAACCGTGTATGCAAAAAATCCTGGTAGTGCTGCAGCCCCAACCGCTGGACTTCATTTTACAGACGAATATTTAAAAAAAAATAAAAGATAAAGGAATTAATGTTGCGTACGTAACCTTACACGTCGGGCTTGGCACTTTTAGACCGGTAGTGGTCCGTGATGTGACAAAGCACGACATGCACTCGGAGTATTATATATTAAGTAAGAGTACCGCGGATCTTCTTAATGAAACAAGAAAAAGAGGCAATAAAATAATAGCAATTGGTACTACCTCTACAAGGGTGTTAGAAACGATCGCAGATGATAATGGTTACTTTAAAGAACAATCTGGTAACACCAAGATATTTATTTATCCGGGATATAAATTCAAGGGAATTGATTGTTTATTAACTAACTTTCATTTACCTAAGTCAACGCTTATAATGTTAGTTAGTGCCTTAGCAGGAAAAGATAACGTACTTAAAGCTTATGAGCACGCCGTTAAGGAAAAATACAGATTTTTCTCGTTTGGTGATTGTATGTTTATAAAGTAGGAGGTTAATATGTTAGAAAAAATAAAGATGTATTTAATGTTAAGAAAATCTTGTGATGAGTTTGATAAAGAGGCGTTGGAAAAGTTACTGTATGATTTTGAGTGTAACTTAGACAACCTAAATGATAATTTAGACTTACATAGTGATAAACTAAGTGGCTTGAAAAAAGAAAAGAAGAAAAATGCTGATTTCTTTTGGGCTGCTGACGTTGATAGTGCATTTTTCGGCTATAATAAAGCGGTTAACGAAATCGGCATTACCAAAAGACTTATTCAAGCTGAAAAAACAGCTATTAAAAATAACGAGATTGCGGTTAAGGTTATACAAAGAAAATTAAAGAAGAAAGGAAAATAAAAATGTTAAATAGAAAAACATTAGGTAGTATAAGAGATAAAGCAGGACTTGATTATAATGACAAAGAGCAACTAGAAAACGCTATATATAACGCTAATTTTGCTATTGAGTGTTTAAAAAGTGAAATAAAAGAAAATAAGAAATATATAAAAGTTATTTTGATTAGAAATTTAAGTGAATTAATGTCTTTGGTTAGAAATACATCTCAATACGTAAAATATAAGAAGGACGTTAATGCTCTTAAAACAAGAATTAAGCAAATGGATGTTAAAGAGTTTTTAAGTGATTTATCAATGGAAGATGTAATTGCGTTCATGCAGGTATTAAATGAATTATGCTTAATAGAAATGTCAGATGCGAAATTATCAAAAGAAAACGCTTTTACAAAAACTGATGTATTGAGCGATGATGTCAAATATTATTACGTAGATGGTAACGGAGATAATATCAATGTTTCAAAATCTGCTTATTATGTCGCTAGAGTAAAAGGTGGAATCAAATATGGCGCTTGTATGGTTGGAAGTAAGGTATTAAATGGCGGTGCTAAAGTATTAAGTATGTTTAAAGATAAAGGTATTTAGTTTTTTGCTAAATACTTTTTATTATGTTATAATCATCAAGGTGATTTTATGTCGAAAATTAAATATGAACTTATAAAAAATGATAATAAGAACGAAAACGTAAGGCTAGGTAAATTAATTACTAATCATGGTACGTTTGACACACCCATGTTTATGCCGGTGGGTACTTTAGCTAATGTTAAAACCTTGATGCCGGAAGAATTAAAAGCGTGTGGAAGTGCGGTAGTGTTATCAAACACCTATCATTTATGGTTAAGACCGGGTGAAGACGTTATAAAAAAAGCAGGGGGTTTAAATAAGTTTATGAACTATGATGGTCCAACCCTTACTGATTCTGGTGGGTTTCAGGTGTTTTCGTTGGCTAAGCCTAAGGATATAACTGAAGAGGGGGTAAGGTTTAAAAGTCATATTGACGGTAAAGAGTTATTTTTAACGCCAGAAAAATCAATTGAAATACAAAATAAACTAGATTCTGACATCGCGATGAGTTTTGATGAATGTGCACCATATCCTGCAACTAGAAGGTACATCGAAAATTCCATGAGAAGAACCATTCGTTGGGCAAGAAGGGGAAAAGAAGCCTTTAATAATCCTAACCAATCCCTTTTTGGTATAGTTCAGGGAGGAGAGTTTGAGGACTTAAGACGAGAGAGTGCCTTAGAAACCGTTAAAATGGACTTTGATGGTTACTCGGTAGGTGGTACTTCCGTTGGTGAACCTAAAGAGGTTATGTATAATATGATTAGTTATGCAACTAAGTATTTACCAAAGGATAAACCAAGATACTTAATGGGTGTTGGTGAACCTATTGATTTGCTTGAAGGGGTATCACGTGGTATTGACATGTTTGATTGTGTTTTACCAACCAGGCTTGCAAGACATGGTAATTGTTTTACTAGGCATGGTAGAATAAATATTAAAAACGCGAAGTACAAAGAGGATTTTAGCCCGATTGAAGATGATTGTGACTGCTATACTTGTAAAAATTTTTCTAAGGCTTACGTTAGACATTTGGTTACTGCTGGAGAGGTTAATGGTGGTAGACTTTTATCAATTCACAACATAAGGTTTTTAATAAAAGAGATGGAAGAAATAAGAGAAGCAATAAAAGAAGATCGTTTTTTTGAATACAAAGATGAGTTTATAAAAAAATATGAAAACAGACGTTAGTTTGCGTCTGTTTCTTCTTTTGTGTTTTTCCCTATTATTCCGCCCAACATACTAAATATTAATAGTATCGCATAATATATAATATTTTTTATTCCGAAATCAACCTTAAAAAAGATAAGCGATATAAGTATCATTATAATAAGCCATATGGTAAAATAGATAAGACCTGTTATGATCCCTTTTTGATCAAAACTTTTTCCTAATTTTAAGGCTCCTACAAAAATAGCTACAATGCTAATTAAGTATAAAAGAATCGTATTGAATTTATCAGATGTTATGTTAAAGTAATAAAGTATGCTAGATATAAAGCTTCCTAATAACATTATTCCAAGTGTATATAAGATTGGAACTAAATATTTTTTCATGTTTCACCTCTAGTTAAATATATTATTTGTATACAAAAATATGATATAAAACATAATACTAATAGGTGATATTATGGATTTATTTATAATAATTATGAAAACTTTCTTTATTTATTTTATTGTTGCGGTTATATTTAGGATTATGGGTAAAAGAGAGGTAGGGCAATTAGGAACCTTTGACCTTGTTGTGTTTATTTTAATCGCTGAGTTAGTGGCGATGGCACTAGAGGATAAAAATGCTTTTTTCTTTAACTTAATACCGGTTGTAATACTGGTTGTATTGCAAATTTTAATATCTAGAATTTCTCTTAAGAACACCAAGTTTAGACGATTCATCGATGGCAAGCCAGTTGTTATTATAAAAAAAGGAATTATTAATTTTAAAAACATGGTTGAACAAAGATATACGCTTGATGATTTGTTGTTACAGCTAAGAGAAAAGGACGTAAGGTCAATTGACGAGGTTGATTATGCTATTTTAGAAATCAACGGTAAATTATCAGTTTTCAAAAAGGACGATTTAAAAGATAAAAGGATATATCCATTACCAATAATATTGGATGGAGAAGTACAATTTGATAATTTATATAGTATAAATAAAACTAAAAAATGGCTTTTAAACGTTTTACTAGAAAAAAACATCTCGGCAGAAGATGTGTTTTACGCGTTTAGTAAAGGAAATGAATTATATATTATTAAAAAAAGTGAAATAAAGAAATAGATGTTTTTGTAGCATTTTTTTGTTTATTGTTAATTTTACTCCTTTATGTTATACTATAAAAGGTGAAAGAAGGGGTATTATGAACAAGCACGATGATGATTTAAAAAACGCTTTGGATGATATTTTTGGTAGTGATTTTATAGAAATAGACACGAGTACACCTGAGGATACCAAAAGTGATGAACATGATAAAGACGTTATTTTTAAAGACTCTGATGAGGTATCAACCATCCCGGATGCAAACCAATCTTTCGTTGAGCCTAAAATAAATGACGATTTTGAAAACGATAGATTAAAACAAACCATGCCAGATGATTCATTATCCGAAAAGACAAAAACGGACGAAAACGTAGTTAAGGAAAATTCGGCGCTGACGAATAATACCAAAATTGATAATGATAAAAGTAATAGTTTTTTTAGTAGTAAAAAAATAATAATAATTTTTGTTATTGGTTTTGTTTTAGGAATAGCACTTATATACATACTTGTAAACTACGTTTTTGGTGTAACAAAAGTAGTTAATTGTTCTAGTAGTGCTACTGATGTAGGGTATAAATATACTGATGAATATAAAATAACATATAAGAAAAACAAGATAACGTACGTTGAGAGTACTTATACTTATACGGCGTTAAACGACGAATATAAAGAACAGATACAACATGTTAAAGACGATAAGCTACGGGCGGTAATTAATTCTAACGGAATGCCTGGTTTTACGTACTTATACGAAAACAGTGACGATTATTTTAAAGTAAATGGTTACTTAGATTTTGAATTGTTTGACTATGAACAAATTGATGGGTTAAATCAAGAATCTACGCCAATTAGTTATTTTAAGATTGATTCTAATTTAACTTTTGAAAAGTTAAAAAGTAATCTAGAAGAAAATGGATATCAATGTACCAGTAGTAAATAGATGTTAAACGATGTAAAAATATGGTATAATATATAGAAATAAAGGAGTGAATTAACTTGAGAGAATTAACTGAGCAAGAACTAGTCAGAAGAGGAAAGCTAGAAGAAATAAAAAAGGTGTGTAACCCATATCCTGAAAGATACGAAAAAACACACTCCCTAAAGGAGGCTAGTACGTTAGAGGACGGAACCTCAAACGTAAGAATAGCTGGTAGGGTTATCTTTATGAGAAAGATGGGAAAACTAAGCTTCGTTCGAATAAGAGACATTGAAGCAGGTATGCAATTAGAATTTCGTATCGATATAATTGGTGAAGAAAAATACGGTTTCTTTAAAAAGCTAATTGACGCTGGTGATTTCATAGGAGCAGAAGGAGAAATCTTTACCACCCAAACGGGTGAAAAAACCTTAAGGGTTAACTCGTTTGAATTCTTGGGTAAGGCTTTAAGACCACTTCCAGATAAGTTCCATGGCCTTAATGATACCGAACTTAAATATCGTCAAAGATACGTAGACTTGATTTCAAACGAAGAGTCAAGAAAGGTATTTTTAGGAAGAAGTAAACTTTATGCCTTTATTCATAAATATCTAGGTGAACATGGTTTTTTAGAGGTTGAAACTCCTATATTACAGACGGCGGTATGTGGTGCGGCAGCCAAACCATTTTATACGCATCATAATGCGTTGGATATTGACTGTAATTTAAGAATTGCGCCGGAAACATATTTAAAACAATGTATTGCAGCGGGTTATGATAAGGTTTATGAAGTTGCAAAGTGTTTTAGAAACGAGGGAATGGATCCGCAGCACTTACAAGAGTTTACCCAGGTAGAATGGTATGCTTCTTACTGGAACTTTGAAGATAACATGGCTTTTTATCAGGATTTTATAAAGTCGTTGTTAATGGAACTTCTTGGAACAACCACAGTTCATTATCAAGGTGTTAGTTTAGACTTTGGTAAAGAAAACTGGGATCGAATAAATTATGTTGAAGAAATGAGAAAAATATTTGGGTTTGACTTTTTAGAGATTGAAGACCCATTAGAATTAAAAGAAAAAATAGTAGATAACGGATTATTTACGTATGAGGAATTAGAAGATTATAAGTCTGTTAGTCAGATAGTTGATTTTGTGTATAAAAATAAGATTAGAGAAAATATAGTACAACCAACAATAATGTATAATTATCCGTCAATGCTTATTCCACTTGCAAGAAGAAATGATAATGATGATAGAATAATAGATGTTTTTCAAGTCGTGGTTTGTGGTACAGAATTATGTAAGGCATATTCTGAGTTAGTAAATCCTATAACTCAAAGAAAAACTTTTGAAGACCAATTAAAAGCGAAGGCACAAGGCGATGATGAGACGATGGATTTAGACGAAGGATTCATGCTTGCCATGGAACAAGGTATGCCGCCTATTTCAGGATTAGGTTTTGGAATTGACAGGCTTATGATGTTAATATACGATCAGCCTTCAATAAGGGATGTTGTTTTATTTCCTCTTATGAAGCCGGAAATTGATAATCCAAACTATAAAAAGGAAGGTTAGTATGAAAATAAAAAAAAGGAATGGTTTTACACTAGTAGAACTACTAGTTACTATAGCATTAATGCTAACGATACTAGGAATAGCAATAGTAAGTGTTGTAAACGTAAATAATAACAAAAAGCAAGAAGCATGGAACCTGGTTAAGGAACAAATAGAAACGGCGGCCGAGGATTATTTTGCCGCTAACGAATATTTATTTGAAGGTTTGACTGATGACCAAAATTCGAACGCGCAAATTTCGGTTGGGACTTTGGTTAAAGAAGATTATTTAAATAAGGTTACAAATCCAGTAACGGGTGAGGAAATATCAAGTTGTAGTATTGTTAACGTAAAAAAAAGAAGGGGAGCATTAACCGCAACGTTTGATGAAGAAACCATTAATTCAGAGCTTACGGAATGTGATGACACAAAAGCTATAACCATAAGCGATGTTCCTAAAAAAGATATTCCTCTTCCTGATTTTGATGTGTCTTATTTTAAGGATTCTAATTGTAGTAGTAGCGTTAGTGCTGATAGTAATACTGGTTGGTTTAACATTAATAAGTTAGGTGAAGATAAGCCATTATACATAAAAGTCTCACCAAAAGAAGGGTCTAAAGTTAGCAACGTAGAGGTGAGTGTTGGAGAAAATGTAATACAATCATATAACAAATTAGATGATGGAGCGTACTGCGTGCAACTAGCTGATGAAGGTGATGTTAGTTATGACGTAACTGCGTATGGACCTGGAGGTAATAAGACCATAGGAAGCAGTTACCAAAAAGATACCATAAGACCTACGTTTACCTATACCTTAGGTTACAAGTTATTTAATATTTGGGGAGCAGTAAGAAATGAATACGGAATATGTGATGAGGACGTTGGATATCAGACGATCTCGGGTGTTAGATGCAAAACAACGGTTGATGGTGCCTCGGTTATATGGGATAATAGTTACAATCCAGATGGTTATAAATTAAGTAATGGTGATTTTTCAATTTATCAAGTTCAGATTTTGTTTCCTGATAAACAATTTGTAATGAATAAGGATACTGTCAGTGTTTTACTTAATAATGGTGAAATAGATGGATCATGTACTTATAGTAGTTCAGATGGAATAGGCAGGGTTTATTGTGGATCCTTATCAAACCCACTTAACACTTCTAAGGTTGAAGTAGTTTTTAAAGGAGCTACGTTAGATAAGTTAAATGGTAATACGGAGAAAAACATAGTAGGATTAGATGGTGGTGGAATAAATCTATACATAAAGAATAATAGTACTAATAATACTTTAAAAAATGGTGATACTTTACCAATTCAAAAAATATATTATAACGTACTTAGATTAAATCCTATATGTGTTGATGGTGATGGAAGTGGATGTAATAATTCGAAAGAAACAAGAAAAGTGTGTATAAATTCTAAAGATAGTGATTGTCATAGCTATAAAGAAGGACAATTTACATTCCATTATAACGATCACAATTCTGTTGTTGACGGAGAAATAAGTGCGTTTGGCGAAGGAAACTTTTATTTCTACAGGTCAGATAACGCTGGTAATCAATCTTATTTTATCATTGATACTAATGGTAAATTAGGAGAAGGTTTATAAATCGATAAAAAATATAAGGAGTAGATAAAATGTTTATAGGTTTTTATGGAGCATCAGTTATATTAACGTATATTGGCCTTGCTTTTGCTGTGGTAGGAATGGTCCTAGCGTTCTTAGGATTTATTCCTGCTTCAATCATGTGTCTTATTATATCTGGTGTTTGTGATATGTTTGATGGTAGTGTTGCAAGAGCATGTAAAAGAACGGAAACAGAAAAAAAGTTTGGGGTTCAAATTGATTCCCTTGTAGATACGGTTTCATTTGGAGTATTTCCGGTTATTCTTGGGATTTGTATGGGATTTACAAGTAAATTAAACATAGTTGTTTATGTGTTGTATATTTTAGCGGCGGTAATAAGACTTGCTTACTTTAACGTTTTGACTGAGGAAAAAACGATCTTTAATAAAAAGAAACAGGAAAAGTGTTCTTATTATTATGGCTTACCGGTTACCAGTATTGCTATAATCTTACCTTTTACTTATAACTTAAACATATTTTTAAATCCCAATATCTTTATTAAGGCCTACCCACTTGTTATGCTTATGACGGCAATATTATTTGTTTTAAATATAAAAATAAAGAAGCCGACCGGAATATGGTACGTTATATGTTCTATTTTAGCGGTTATAGAAATAGCTATTATTTGGGCGGCGATGAGATAATGAGAAAAACGGTTAAAGATAACCCAAATAAAGGGTTATCCTTTTTATATAATAGTGCTGTTGGTAGAATATTTTTAAAACCAATCGTTAAAAACGAATCATTTTCGAACGTAGTGGGAAAGTTTATGAACTCAAAAATATCTAAAGTAATGATAAAAAGATTTATTAAGAACCATAATATAAACATGGATGATTATGAATGTAAAAAATACAATAGTTTTAATGATTTTTTTACCAGAAAGATTAAATTATCCAAAAGAATAATTGATAAGACCCCAAATGCTTTTATCGCGCCTTGTGATGCTAAAATTACGTGTTACAAGATATATGATGATTTAAAGTTTAATGTAAAAAATAGTGTTTATAGTGTAAATAGTATTATTAAAAATGATAAGTTGGCATCGTTGTATGATGGTGGTTACGCACTTGTTTTTAGGTTATCGCCAGAAGATTATCATCATTATTTGTTTTGTGACGATGGTGTTATAATTAATAATTATAAAATTAAAGGTATGTTTCATACGGTAAACCCAATAGTTTATGATAAATATAAAGTTTTTAAGGAAAATACTCGTGAGTGTACCGTTATAAAGACAAAACGTTTTAAAACCTTAACGTACGTTGAAGTCGGTGCTTTGTTAGTTGGTAAAATTAGAAACATAAAAAAAGAGGGCAACGTAAAAAAAGGGGAGGAAAAAGGATATTTTGAATATGGTGGATCTACGATTGTTATACTGGTACAAAAAGATGTTATAGCATTAGATGACGACATAATAGAAAATTCAAACAACGGGTTAGAAACTTATGTAAAATACGGTGAAAAAATTGGCGAAAAAATGAATTGATATTTTTAAAACCATAATATTATGTTATTATATAATTATAAGGAGGGTAACAGAAAGTGAACAAAGAAGAAAAAGATGTGAAAAAAGAAGAAGAAAAAAAAGAAACTGAAGTGAACGAAGAACCAGAAGTTTTAGACGAATTACCAGAAGAAGATGGTAACGATTCTGATTACGTTACCCGCGAAATAAACTTGGATGATTTATATGATGGTGCGATTAACAATACGGTTGTAATAGATCCGGTAACTAATAATGAGGTGTTACTTTCTAATAAGAAGCCTAATTACACTCTCTTGGGTATAATTATAGCAATCATAATTTTACTTGTTTTATATTACATTAATAATAAATCTGACTTAGGAAGAACCACTAAGGACGTTGAGCCTAAAACGACTACAACGTTAAAAACTACGGCAGAAAATGATATGTATAAAACCGGAACGTTAACTTGTAACTATTCTTCAAAAAGTGATGCTGAATCTCAAAGTGTAACGTACGTTGCCGATTATGAAGAAGGGGCTATCCAAAGGACAAACTTTAGTTATGTAGTAGTTTCTAATACTGAAAACACCTCTGCTGTTGTAGAAGATTTAAAAACTCAATATGAAAATTTCTTTATAAATAATGTTTCTGTCAATGGTAACAACGTTAGTTATGAAAAAAACAGCAAAGGGTTTACCTTTAACGTTGAAACAAATTATGCTAGGGAAGGTTTTGACGGACTTGTTACAACCGAAAACCAAACCATTTTATTTGTAAAACCGACGACCGGTGATACGGTAGAAAGTTTACAAAAGGCATATACTGACAAAGGATTTACTTGTTCTTTAACAAGTAATAAAAGTGAGGAGTAGAAATGGAAAAAGAAGTATCTAAAGAAGAGTTAGAAAGAAGAAGAAAAAGTATGAAAATACTAAAAACCTTGATGATAATCTTGGATGTTTTAGCGCTTATTTTGCTGATTTTACAAATTATAATTAAGGATGTAACGTATTGGTCTTACTTGGTATTAATAGTATGTAACATAATTACTTTTAGCGTTAGAATAGAACCAAAAAAGAAAAAGTCTAGTAAGTAGCTAGATTTTTTTATTTATTTCTTTTAAAACGATTATTATTACTAATGTTGTTGTTACAATTATACCTGTTATAATTGAAAATATAAGGGCGTTCATTCCAAAACCTAGCTTGCCAAACACAAAAAGTACGGTATATTTTAAAACCATTGAAATCGTTGAAGTTATAAATAATTTATTTGTTTTACCCATCGCTTGAAGTGCAACTGACAAAGTAGGTTGCATGTATAATATTAAGAAAAAAGGACCTATTAAATAAATATAGTTAATTCCAAAGTTAACGCTGTATACTAATTTTAGAATTGGTTCTGGAAAGATCATGATAATTGCAAGGCAAATACCACCAACCATCATTGATAAGAAAAGTAGTTTTAATAGTTTTGAGTTAAATTCTTTATATCTTTTATTAGCGTATGCTTTTGTTATGTTGGGAAGAAGAGCGGATGCTATTGATAATGAAAAAAAACTTGGCATCGAAAGAAGAGGAATTATGTAAGAATTAATTACTCCATACTCCAGTGTTATATAATTAGATGAAAAACCAGTTGATAATAATGTGTTAGTAAGAATTATAGGTTCTAAAAAGAACCCTAAAGAAGAAATTAATCTAACTAAGGTTGTAGGAATTGATATGTTTAATATTTCTTTTATTATTTTTATGTTAAAGTAGCTTTTTTCTTTTTTTACGTACTTTTTATTTATGCTTTGTTGCATGATTAAAATGTTTGATAGCTCGGTAATAACGTTAAATAGCACGATAAAGATAACGGCGGTTACATTTGATTTTGCAATAGCAATCGGAAGTAATGAAATAATTAGGATTATTTTTACGATTTCTTCGGTAACGTTAGTAACTGATGCTGGTAGCATGTCTTCTTTTCCATGTAAAAAACCTCTTTGAATACTTGAAATGGTAACGAATGGTATAATGAATGCGATACTCATGATTGCTGGAGCTAGGGCTTTGTTATGAAGCATATTAGCAATTAAAGTACTAGAAAAAAGCACAACTATTATAAGAATAACGTTGATTATTGCCCCAATAATATAAGCATTTTTTAATAAATCGTTATTCTTGTATTTACCTTCGGCGCTTATTTTACTTATTGATATTGGAAAACTAAACTGTGTTAGACTTATTATTAACATGAACGTAGGAGTTATCATGGTGTATAGTCCAACAACGTTAATCCCAGCGATTCTGGTATAAATTATTTTTCCAATCATACCTAAGACTTTAGCGATTGCTCCGGAAACAAGTAAAATTATTATGTTTTTTATAAGTAAGTTATTTTTAAATTTTATCATAGTAAATTATATGGAGAATTTGTTGCCATATGATACAATTAAATCAGGGTTATCCATAACATACGCAATAATAATAAACAAGCTGGTAGTATATTAATTTTTTTTAATAGTCTTTTTCCTTTTGTATAATTGTAAATGATGTGAGACAAAATAAAAGAAAAAATAAAAGCAATATGATATAGTTATAATGTAATTAT
>CALVIH010000024.1 GCA_944329445.1 uncultured Bacilli bacterium
ACTTGACAAGTGCTAAAAATAGTGGTATAACATAATTAGAAAGGAAGATGAGATATATGAGTTTATTACCAAGAAATTATTTCGGTGACTTTTTTGATGACTTCATGCCAGCAAGTAGAGAGGACAACATGAAATGCGATATTTATGAAAAAGATGGTGATTACCATATTGAAATGGATGTTCCTGGATTTAATAAAGATGAAATAAAGATTGAAGCCAAGAAAGATTATTTAACAATTACGGCTGAAAAATCAAGTGAGATGGAAGATGATGATAAGGATAAAAACTACATTCATCGTGAAAGAACTTATGGTAAATATCAAAGATCTTTCTACTTACATGATTTGGATTCTGAAAAAGTTAACGCAGAATTTAATAATGGTGTCTTAAAAATTACTGTCCCTAAAAAAGACGAAGAAGAAAATAAAAAGTACATCGAAATAAAATAATTAGTAAAACTTAAAGGCAAGTGAAAACTTGTCTTTTTTTCTTGTTAAATCTGTTTTATTGTGATAAAATATGCATTGTTGTAGTATTTAGTAGTAAATAATAAATAAAAGGGTGATTTTGGTGATAAAAAAAGAAAAAGAAATTTTAAGAACAGAAAAAAATAAAAAAGAATTAGAACGATTAAAAAAACAAAGAGATAATGATATAAAATCTAGTAATGCAGTTTATGAAGCAAGAAAAAGTACTCTTAAAAAAAATAAAAGGTATCATTGGCCATTATTTTTTGGGTTAAAGGCTCAAAGAATTTTGTCGGGTTATAAAATTCATGTTTTAAATGAATTACCAAAGACTTATACAAATGCACAAAATGAAGAATTAAACACATTTGATAGACCAATTATTTTTGCGCCTAACCATGTAAGAAAAAAAGATATAGAAACCTTACTTGAAGTATTTAAAAAACATGTTATTTTGCTTTCTGGTGATTTTGAAAATCTTCATGGCACATTAAGTGGATCATTACTTGAGAAAAACGGAATTATATACTTTGACATGGATGATCCTTATAACAATGTCGATCTTAAAAGAGATAAGAAATATTTAGAAGAATTAGAAGAATATATAAAAATAAAAAATGATCCAATATTAATAGAAGAATATGAAAATGAATTAAAAAAGTATAATAAAAAAATAGAAAACATAATAAATGATAGAAAAAACGTAAAAGAAGTTGAAAGACAAGTTTTAAATACTGGTAATGATATAATGAAATTCTTTGAGGCATCATGGGATTTATTTCCTAATTTATTAGTGTGCAATGGTTATTATTCTTTGGTTCAAACAGCTGTAGATACTAATGCTTTGGTTATACCAGTAATATATGAGCAACCGGTTGATTTTGATATGAATGATAAAAATATATATATTAAATTTGGAAAACCAATAGATTATTTAGAAAAATATGGTGTAGATGATAACGTTAAAACGGAAATAAAATTGACACACGAAGAAAAAAAAGAAGGCATACAAGAATTAAGAGATCAATTAGCGACCTTATTATATGAAATACTGGAGGAACACTGCGCTGTAAGAAGAAAAGATATACCAAAAGATTATTGGGAAAAGTATAAAAAACACGTTTTATCTGAATGGTATTTTAACGAAGATGATATAAATAAAAAACATTTTGTTGATAAAACAATTACAGAACAAAAAGATGCTTTTGAACATTTAAATCATTTACAACTTAACAAAAATAATGCATTTTTACTTAATAAAAGAAACCATCAATAAATTTATGATGGTTTTTATTTGATATGTTTTATTGTTCGTGTTATACTTTAATTATATAATAGGAGGTCGTTTATGAATAACTTATATTTTCCAATTTGTGCTGTTTTAATAAATTTATTGATTTTTGTTGTATTTTTTTCTAAAAAGAGGATAAAAAGTGATGAGACCAAAGCCTATTCATTATTAATTATAATAGCGCTTTTAGAGTCTGTTTTAGCTTGCACTTTAGTTATTTTAATGAATTTATTTGGCGTTCCAAATTACATATATAACATTCACAGAATAGATTATATTTTGATACTATTATGGGTATGGGCTTTGTTCAACTATGTTTTAATAGTATCTTTAAATAATAATAAAAAACTAAGGACGACAATCCAAAGAATATCCATGTTAATAAATATATTAATATTCATAAGTTTCTTTTTCTTAAAAGTAAATGTTATTAATGAAAATGGTGTAATAGATACTAATGGACAGGCTATGAACGTGCTTATAATAGCACTTGGTATTTATGTTGTTTTAATTTTATTATTAGTGTTTAGATCCTTAATAAGAAATATTAAAAGTTCTAATAATAAAAAGTTTATACCATTATTTTTCTTAGCAATACTTGGTGTTGTAGCACTTGTTATAAGAAGAGTTGCACCAGAGGTATTAATGATATCCTTAATGGCTGCTTATGCTGATTTAATCATGATTTTTACCATTGAAAACCCAGACGTTAAAATGATTTATGAACTTAATAAGAATAAAAAACTTTTGGAAAGTATGAGCGAGGAAAAGTCAAACTTCTTATTTAGTATGTCACAGGATACAAAGAAACCTATTGAAAACATTCTTGAAGTTAAGAAGATGCTTGAAAATGAGAAGGATTTAAAAACCATAGACACCGGTTTAAAAGTTATTGAAAATAACGCCAGAGGTTTAAAAAACATTATTAATAACGTACTTGATATATCAAGTATTTCATCTAGTAAGTTAGTTGTTTCAAATGAAACTTATAACATATATTCGTTACTTAACACGGCATTAAATAATACCAAAAGTAAGATTAACCCTAAGGTAAACTTAAGAACTAACATAAGTAAAAATATACCAACTGAATTATATGGTGATTCTGTTAAATTAAAACAAGTGATAACTAGTATTTTATTTAATGCCGCTAAGTATACTAAAGAAGGTTATATAGAATTAAGCGCTAATGAAATCGTTAAGTATGATGTTTGTAGGCTTATCATTGAAATAGAAGATTCTGGTAAGGGTATGAGCGTTGAAAAATTAAATGAACTTTTAAAAAGTAATAGTGATTTAGAAGATACGGATCTTTTAAAATTAAATAACCTTGATGTAGACTTAAAACTTGCTTTTAAAATAATAAGAAAGCTAGGCGGGTTTATCAATATAAAGAGTGAGGAAAATAAAGGTAGTACTTTTACGATAGTAATAGATCAAAAAATAAAACAAGAAAAAGACCCATTTTATAGTAAGTACATATTTAATAAGAAAAAAATAATTGCAGTAAGTAATAATTTAGAAACATTAAAAGCTCTTAATGGTTTGTCTAACAACTATGATGTTGAGTTTTTAACAACGATGCATGGTAATGATTTGGTACAAAGAGTAGAAGAAGGAGAAGTATTTGATCTTATAATTCTAGAAGATGAAATGAAACCTTTATCTGCACTAGCCATATTAGGTAAATTACAAGAGGCTAAAAAAGGGTTTAACGTACCAACTATTGTTATGCTAAATAAAAATAAAGAGTCCATAAAAGAACATTATATAGAAGATGGATTTAGTGATTACTTAAGAAAAGAAAATTTAGAAGAGGAATTTGATAGAATAATAAAAAAATATATATAGATAACTATGATGTATGTATAAAGTATATAATAAGAAAGTAGTAAACCTATTTTCTTTTTTAATTTCTCATGCTATAATTACGATAGAATAAAAATAGAATAGGAAGGGTAACATGACAGAACTAGAACGATTAGATGGTTATTTTCGTGCGGTTAATTATTTATCAGCTGGACAGCTTTATCTTTTGGATAATCCACTTTTAAAAAGGCCACTAAAAAAAGAAGATATTAAAAAGAAAATAGTAGGGCACTGGGGAACCGTGCCCGGACAAAATTTTATATATACGCATTTAAACAGAATAATAAACAAGTATGATTTAAATATGATTTATTTATCAGGACCTGGTCATGGTGGCAACTTCATGATTGCCAATACTTACTTGGAAGGAAGTTATACGGAGAAATATCCAGATGTTACGCGCGATGAATCTGGTATGAGAAAACTATTTAAAAGGTTTTCGTTTCCAGGTGGAGTACCATCTCATGTTGCTCCAGAAACACCTGGCTCAATACATGAGGGTGGAGAGCTTGGTTATTCTCTTTCGCATGCTTTTGGTGCGGTGCTTGATAACCCTGATTTAATCGCGGCATGTGTTATTGGTGATGGAGAAGCCGAAACTGGTCCACTTGCAACAAGTTGGCATGGTATTAAGTTTTTAAACCGTAAAACTGATGGAGTAGTACTACCAATTCTTCATTTAAACGGTTATAAAATTAGTAACCCAACTATTTTTTCTAGAATGACAGATGATGAGTTGGGAAGTTTCTTTTACGGATTAGGATATAAAGCTTATTTGGTATCAGGTGAAGAAGTTTTTTCCATGCATAAGAAAATGATGGCAACGATGGACATGGTTGTTGATGATATTAAAAAATTAAAGGAAAGCGATGACGAAACCCTAAGATGGCCAATGATAATTCTTAGAACGCCTAAGGGATGGACTGGACCAAAAGTGGTTGACGGAAAAAACATAGAAGGGTCTTTTAGAGCACACCAAGTTCCTATAACAATGGAAAAAGAAGAACATTTATCCTTGCTAGAAAAGTGGCTTAGAAGTTATAGACCAGAAGAATTATTTGATGATAATGGTACCTTGATTAAAGAACTACAGGACACCTGTCCTAAAGGTAACAGGAGAATGGGAGCTAACCCTGTTACTAACGGAGGGCTTTTAAGAACGGATTTAATAATGCCTGATTTTAAAAATTATGCAGTCGATGTTCCATATCCTGGATCTGTAAAAAAACAGGATATGCTCGTTATGAGTTCCTTTATTAGGGACGTATTTAAATTAAATAAAGAAAACAAAAACTTTAGGATATTTGGCCCTGACGAGACAATGTCTAATAGGTTATATGATGTGTTTGAAGAGACCAATCGTACGTGGGAATTACCAATTAAAGAAAATGATGAATATCTATCAAAAGACGGTAGGGTAATGGACTCTATGCTATCTGAACACATGTGTGAAGGAATGTTAGAAGGTTATTTATTAACCGGTAGACACGGATTTTTTGCAAGTTACGAAGCTTTCATTAGAATCGTTGATTCCATGGCGGCTCAACATGCTAAATGGCTTAAGGTTTGTAATGAAATTCCATGGAGAAAGCCAATATCTTCCCTTAACTTTGTTTTAGCATCTAACGTATGGCAGCAGGACCATAATGGTTTTACTCATCAGGACCCGGGATTTTTGGATCACATTGCAAATAAAAAGGTAGATGTCGTTAGAATGTATTTACCACCTGACGCGAATTGTTTGTTATCTTGTATGGACCATTGTTTAAAAAGTAAAAACTATGTTAACGTAATAGTGGCATCTAAACATCCTTCTTTTCAGTGGTTAAGTATGAAAGAAGCGGTAAGGCATTGTACTAATGGTATTGGTACTTGGGACTTTGTTAGTAATGATCCTAACCCAGACATTATAATGGCTTGTGCTGGTGATACCCCAACTCTTGAAACAATTGCAGCCACTAAAATTCTAAAGTCCTACGTACCTGATTTAAAGGTAAGGTTTATAAACGTAGTTGATTTAATGAAGTTAGATTCTACTACTAATCATCCACACGGACTTGATGATGTTGCTTATGATTATTTGTTTACAACTGATAAACCAATTATATTTGCATTTCATGGCTATCCGACACTTATTCACGAATTAACGTATTTTAGGCATAATCATAATATTCATGTTCATGGATATAACGAAGAAGGAACGATAACAACTGCGTTTGACATGAGGGTAAAAAATAAAATCGATAGATTTAATTTGGTGATAGATGCCGTTAATAACTTAAATTTAGGTGATTTAGGTAAACAAATAATTGATGATATGAATAAAAAATTAGACGAACATGAAAGATATATCGTTGAGTATGGTGAGGATTTAGATGAGATAAGAAACTGGAGATTTTAATATCTTTAGTTTTTTGTCTTTTTTGTGTCAAAATCTTATTGCAAGTATAATATAATTTTAGTATAATCTAATCATAGGAGGAAAGTAATGAGAAAGATGTTAATGGCTTTAGTAGCAGTTCTTATGTTGCTTGTTTTAACAGGGTGTGGGACACAAACACTTACGTGCACCATGAGTCAAAGTCAAACTGGTATGAGTATGGATCAAAAAGTTGACGCAACTTTCGTTAATAACGAAGTTACTGAAATGAATATGAAAATCGATGTCACTCTTGACGATCAGTATGCATCATACGCTGATACCATGAAAAGCACACTTGAAGAAGAGTACAAGGTGTTTTCTGATAATGGCGGTAAGGTTAATGTTTCTGGGGAAGGAAATATAATAAACATAGCAATTGATCTTGACGTAAAAAACATGACTAATGAACAATTAGAAAATCTTAACATGGGTGATATATACGGAACAAAATCTGCTACTGCAAAAGAGTTAGAAGAACAAGGATATACTTGTAATTAAAACAAAAAAAGAGTCTGTTATTTTGGACTTTTTTTTAAAATCTTAAACTTTTGTTAGCGCGTACTATTAATTCAACTATAATTCTATTATATATTATGCTTATTTATAAATTAATTTTTAATAACATAAAAAAATAAAATAATCTCATACTAATTATGAGGTGATAATGTGTCTAAAGTATTAATAATAGTAGGATCAAGAAGAGAAGGAAATAGTTTTAACTTAGCGAATAAATTAAAAGAGGAATTAAAAAAAGACAGGATAATATCTAAAATAATAACACCTGGTAACCAAAAAATATATTTATGTACCGGATGCATGGATTGTGATGAAAATGGTGTATGTGACTTTAAGGATGATATGGAAGATAACATAAAAAAGGTATTAGAAAGTGATGCATTAATTTTTATAACACCAACCAGGTGGAATACTTTATCAGGAGATTTAAAAATATTTATGGACAGGTTAAATCCTTTATATACCAAAGGAAGTTTAAAGAACAAAAAGATGATATCAATCGCCATTGCATCAAAGGGGAAAGAAGAGTATTCATCAGATGGTGCGATCTCTGCTTTATCTTCCTTTGCGGATAGCGCTAAAATGAAGGTTGTTTTAACGCATCAATTTAACAATTGTTTAGATTGTGCTGACATTTTGGAAAAAGAAGATGAGATAAAAGAGCTTGCATCCGATATCAAGAAGAAAATAAGTTGCTAAACAAGCAATTTATTTTTTTGAACTTGTATTGACAAACTCTATGATATAAGTTAAAATATCATTGACTTTGTCAAAGGAGGCAAAATGAATACAAATTATAGTAAGTTTAAATCTAACGTAAATAATTATATAAACGAAATTAAAACTGAATTTAATAATAATTTTGATAATTTAACCAAAATTAGAATGCTTATGAATAAGAATAATGGTTATATTACGACTAAAGAGATTGATCAAAATAAAATAGGTAGAGATTATTTAAAAAAGCTTGTTTTGATGGGAGAAATAGAAAAGGTAAGTAGGGGAATCTACGTAGATAGTAACATGATAGAAGATAGTTTTTATACGTTTTATCTAAGACATCCCAAAGCAGTTTTCTCTCATTTTACGGCACTTTATTTTCATGATATGACGGAAGTAATGCCTAATATGTTTGACATAACGTGTGCGAATAACTTTTACGCAAGAGACTTTGATAATTATAACGTGTTCTACGTAAAAGAAGAATTGGTTGATCTAGGTGCAATAATGGTTGATGATAAACATGGTTTTAAGGTAAGATGCTATGATTTAGAAAGATGTATATGTGATATTATAAGATCAAAAAACAGACTTGATTTTGAGCAGGTAAAGAAAAGTGTTATACTTTATGTTAAAAGAAATGATAAAGATTTGAATAAGTTGATAAAATACGCTAAAAAACTTGGTATAAAAAAAGAAGTTACCGATTTTGTGGGGATGTATTATGAATAGTCAATCACTAAGGTCGAAAGCTAAAAATTTAAGTATCAAAAGTAAAATAAGTGTTAATACAATAATTAGATTTTATATGTACGAAAGATTTTAGAAAAATTATCTTTAAGTAATTATAAAGATAATTTCATAATTAAAGGTGGTTTTTATTTAAGCACGTTATTTGGTTTAGAAAACAGAAGTACGATGGATATAGATGCGGCGGTTAGAAGTGTTGATTTCACTGAAAGTAAGATGGTAAAAATTATAAACGAAATATTAAAAATTAATCTAAATGATAATGTTGTAATAGTACTTGATAAAATAGAAAAAATAAGAGAAGAAAATGAATATAGTGGTTATAGATTTACTCTTGTTTGTAAGCTGGATAACATAAGAGAAAAGTTCCATTTTGATGTCGCAACAGGAGATCCTATAACTCCTGGTGAAATTAGATATAATTATAGTACTTTGTTTGGTGAAAGAACGGTAAGTTTATGGGCGTATAATATAGAAACTGTTTTAGCAGAAAAAATAGAAACAATTATGACTAGAAATATTTTAGGAAGTAGAATGAAAGATTATTATGATATTTATTTAATAATAAGTTTGATGCTTGATAAAATTAATATTAGTCATTTAAAAAGAGCATTATATGAAACCTTTAAAAAGAGAGGTTCTTTGAATTGTTTTTCTCATCCTAATGTTAATTTGGACAATATTAAAGAAGATGAAATGATGAATGTTAAATGGAAAGCATATCAAAGAAAAAATGCTTATGCTAAAAATATATCGTTAGATGATATAATAAATAAAATAGAAGAATTATTATATGTTTGTAGTGTTACGACTTTGCAACCAGCATAAAACATGATTAATATTGTGTTATAATAGCATTTAGAAAGAGGTGTATTATTTTGAATAAAGTTGTTTTAATAACTGGAGCATCAAGAGGAATAGGAAAAGCATGCATAGTAGAATTTGCTAAACATAATTATAACGTAGTAATTAATTATGTATCAAATGATAATGCTGCAAAGGAATTAAAAAGTTTTATTGTGGAAAACTATGATGTTGATGTAATGCTTTGTAAATGTGATGTATCTAATGAAGAAAATGTTAAAGAGATGGTTAATGATGTAATTAATCATTTCGGTAAGATAGATGTACTTATTAATAATGCTGGTATTGCAATTGATACAACTTTTGAAGATAAAACTGTAGATAATTTTAGAAAAATATTAGATGTTAACTTAATTGGACCATTTATAGTTTCAAGAGAAGTTGGTAAATACATGTTAGAAGAAAAAAAAGGATCTATAGTGAACGTATCATCAACTAATGGAATAGATACTTATTACACATACTCTCTAGATTATGACGCATCAAAGGCAGGCCTTATATCGCTTACTCATAATCTTTCTTTAGAATTTTCTCCTTATGTAAGGGTAAATGCAGTAGCTCCTGGATGGGTTAATACTGAGATGAATAAAGAATTAGATAAAGATTATATAAAAGAAGAATGTGAAAATATATATTTAAAAAGATTTGCAGAACCAGAAGAAATTGCTAAAGCTATATACTTTTTAGCAAGTGATGAAGCAAGTTATATTAATAATGAAGTATTAAGGGTAGATGGTGGTAGTAACCATCAATAAAAGTTTTGAAAGAGAGTCTTAAAAATGAAAAAAAAGAAAAATTTAATTTCAAGTATAGTAATGTATGTTGTAGCTGCTTTTATATTGTTATTTTATATAATAGTAAGTTTTAGAATTGAAATGACAGAAATTTTTAGATTAATTTTATTATGTGGTAGTTGTTTATTTCTATATTTCGCAGGTTTATTATTATCTAAGTATTTAGGTAATAATAAACCGATGAAGATAAACTTATATATATTTTTTATACTATATTTGATTCTTTTAATAACTCTTACTTTATTTGATAGTTTATGGGGAAGAAATAGTATTGATGTTAAAAACTTTAAAGATTATATAAAACAGAGTGTTAATTTAGTTCCATTTAAAACAATAATAATTTATATAAAAGAATTTAATAGTATGTATTCAACAAGACAAATAATGTTTAATTTGTTAGGGAATATATGTGCTTTAATGCCTATGGCTTTATTTTTGCTACTTTTATTTAAAAAACAAAGTAAATTTAAAAATTTTATTGTAACTATAGTTATAATTATATTAGGAATTGAATTTTTACAACTTATAACAACAACTGGTAGATTTGATATAGATGATTTGATTCTTAATTTATTTGGTGCTGCCATAATGTACTTGCTATTAAATATTAAATCTGTGAAAAATTTAATAAATAACATATTTTTATTAGAGCATAATAAGATAAGTAAAAAATCATATATAAAAATAATTTCATTTATATTAATTATTATAATTGTATGTGTAGCAATAATAATATATAGAAATAAATTATATAATCAAAAAGTAGATGACTACAATAATATAAATAATCCAGATATAACTTTTAAATATAGTAATAATTGTAGTGAAAATAATTTATTTTATGAAGATGAAATTTATAAATATTATTTTAATTGTTATGATAACGATGATTTTTATGTAATCGTTAATGATAAAGATAAGTTTAGCATAAATGATTTTTTAGATAATTCTAAATATAATTACGATATTGAAAGATTGTTATATATTATGGGTGATGATAATATTAATTATGAAATAGAACATAAATATACTTATTTTGATATTGAAATAGAAAATCCAAATAATGATAGTTCATCTTTTACAGATATTGTAGATTCTGATGTAGCAAGATTAGTTATTGTAGATAAATCAAATAAAGATAAAGTTTTAGATTACGAAGTTAATATAATACCTATAAAAAATGGTACTAAAACTATGAATATAAACGTTGAACTAACTGATGAAAATGGTAAAACAAAAACTATAACTAAAAAGATTAAAGTAAATGTTGATGAAAATTTAAATGTAACATATGAAGAAGAATAATAAGAAAAAGCAAAGGAGTAAATAATTATGTATAATAATTTTGGTATAAGTGATAAAGCAAAAGAATTAGTTTTAAAAGCAGAAGGAAGTTTAATAGATGAATTTAAAAAAGTAGATGACATGTGTGATATAAATAGTTTAAAAGTGATTAGTGCGTTTAATAAAAATAATATATCAGAAGCACACTTTGGAAGTACTACTGGTTATGGTTATGATGATTTAGGTCGTGATGCTATAGAATGTGTTTTTGCAGACGTTTTAGGGGCTGAAGATGCACTTGTAAGATCTCAGTTTATATCAGGTTCTCATGCTTTATGTGTGGCTTTATTTGCATATTTAAGACCAGGTGATATCATGTTAAGTATTACAGGTACTCCTTATGATACACTTCATGAAGTAATTGGAATAAAGGAAAATAAAAGCTCTTTAAAATCATTTGGTGTTAAATATGATGAAATTGATTTAGTAAACAATGATTTTGATTATGACGAAATAAAAAAGTATTTAAAAAATAATAAGGTAAAACTAATTGAAATACAAAGAAGCAAAGGATATTCCACAAGAAGAAGTATTCAGGTAGACAAAGTAGAAAAAGTAATTAAAGAAATAAGAAGTGTTGATAAAGAAGTTATCATAATGGTTGATAATTGTTACTGTGAGTTTGTGGAGGATAAAACGCCTTTAGAAGTCGGTGCGGACATAATAGTAGGTTCGTTAATTAAAAACTTAGGCGGTGGCATTGCACCTAACGGAGCATATATTGCAGGTAAAAAAGAACTTGTTGATTTAGCGGGTGAAAGATTAACACTTCCGGGAGAGGGAAGAGAAGTTGGTCCAAGCCTTGGCATTAATAAATCAATTTTGCAAGGATTGTTTTTTGCACCTAGCGTTGTTGCATCTAGTTTAAAAACGGCCGTTTTAACGAGTAAAGTGTTAGAAGAGTTAGGATATGAAGTAGAACCAAAGTATAATGAAAAAAGAGCAGACATAGTTCAAAACATAGTTTTTGGAAATGAAAAAGACTTAGTTAATTACTGCGGTGGAATTCAAAGTGCATCACCAGTTGATTCAGCATCAAAACCACTTCCTTGGGACATGCCAGGATATACCGATAAAGTAGTTATGGCATCAGGTTCATTTACTCAAGGTTCATCAATTGAACTTTCTTGTGATGGACCAGTAAGAAAGCCATATATAGCGTATCAGCAAGGTAGTCTTACTTATTCATATGGTAAAATAGCGATCATGAAAGCTGTTAGCATGCTTTTAGATAAAAAGTAAATTAATTTACTTTTTTCTTTATACTTTTTTTTACGAGTGTTATAATAATTTGTGAAGGTGTAAGTATGAAAAATAAAGCATTTTTATTAATATTAATAATATCTTTTTCTTTTTTATTTTCTTGTTTTTACGTTAATTATTTTTTAAAGAATATATACGTTACAGATTTTGATGATTATGATGAAGTTGAAGTATTTAAGGACTATAGTAACAAGAAAATAAATTTATGTTATGGTAATAAAGTGAATTGTAAAAGTATTTTATATAAGGTTAAAGGTTCTGTTAACACTAAGAGGATAGGTACTTACACAATAACTTATATTGCCGATTATAATGGTGTTCATTTTTCAAAAAGTAAAAAAGTAAAGGTTGTAGATAAAGAGAAACCCGAATTATCGGTAGAAGGATCTTTCACTAATGTTTGCCCTAATGGAAAAACAGAAAATGTAAAAATAAATGCAACAGATAACTATGATGGAGATATCACGGACAAGGTTAGGTATAAAATAAAAGATAACAAAATAATATATAAAGTATCAGATTCTTCTGGTAACACCACAAGAAAAGAGTTTGATGTTAATATTATGGATAACAAAGGACCAACTATCATATTAAATGAAGAAAATATTATATATTTAGCAGTAGATTCTAAATATAAAGAACCTGGTTATGTTGCGATTGATGATTGTGATGGTAACGTAACAGAAAACGTTAAGGTAACGGGTAGTGTTGATACATCTAAAAAAGGAACTTATGAACTTACCTATTCCGTAAGTGATGAATACGGAAATGAAACCAAGGTTAACAGAATAGTTAAAGTTTTACCTAAGAATGACTACAAGCCTGGAAAACTAGGTAATAAAACAATATATTTAACATTTGATGATGGGCCGGGAGCTCATACCGCAAGACTTCTTGACATATTAAAAAAATATAATGTTAAAGCAACATTTTTTGTTACTGGTTATGATAATCGTTATAATGACTTGTTAAAAAGAGAGGCTGAGGAAGGTCATACCGTAGGTCTTCATAGTTATACTCATAATTATGGTATTATATATTCTAGTATTGATGCATACATGGAAGACTTACTTAAAATTCAAAATAAAGTAAAAGAGTATACTGGTATAGAATCAACTATAATTAGATTTCCTGGAGGAAGTTCTAATACGATAAGCAGACGCTACCGAACCAAGATAATGTCTGATTTAACCAAGAAAGTTGAAGAAGTAGGTTTTAGGTATTTTGATTGGACAATTATGTCTGGAGATGCTGGTAATACTAAAGATCCAAACAAAATAGTTGAAAATGTAACTAGTGGTATAAAAGAAGATCAGCCAAATGTAGTTTTAATGCATGATATAAAATCATATACGGTTGATTCGGTAGAAAGAATAATTGAATATGGACTTGCGAATGGTTATACTTTTGCACCACTTACCATGGATAGTCCGGTGATACACCAAAGAGTAAATAATTAGAAAAATACGTTTTAAACGTGTTTTTTCTTTGGCTTAATAATTATTCATTGTTAACTTTAATTCATTTAATATAATGAAGGGGGAAAATTATATTATGGAAAAAAGGGGTATTGATATAAGTTATCACCAGGGTAATATTGACTTTAATACCTTAAAAGGAAACGTAGATTTTGCAATGGTTAGAACAAGTTATGGGCATTTTACGGAAGATAATAAATATAAAGAATACGTTCAAGGTCTAGAAGGTGCTGGTATTCCTTATGGATTTTACCACTTTTCTTATGCGACTACCGTAAGTGAAGCAATAGAAGAAGCAGAAGGGTTTATTAATATAATAAAAAATTATAAACCTCTTTATCCGGTTGCATTCGATGTTGAATCATCAAACGTGACTGAAGACGTAAGAGCAGATGATTTAGTTGATATAGTAGATGCGTTTTGTTCTAGGGTAGAAAAAGCAGGATATTATGTGGTTATTTATGCTAACTTAAGTTATTTAAATGGTAAACTAAATAGTTCAAAATTAGATAAGTATGATAAGTGGTTAGCGCAGTGGGCTAGTAAACCAACGTACACTAAACCATTTGGAATGTGGCAATACTCTTCTAAAGGAAGTATGCCAGGAATAAGTGGTAACGTTGATTTAGATATTGCGTATAAAGATTATCCAACAATAATTCAAGAAAAAGGCCTAAATAATTATAATGGTTCTCAAGCGGAACCTGGTGGTGAGCAAGAACCTGGTAACGTGGTAAATTACGTGGTAAAAAAGGGTGATACTTTAAGTGGTATAGCTAGTAAATATAGCACGACTTATCAAAAATTAGCTAGCTATAACGGAATTAGTAATCCGGATAAGATTTATCCAGGACAAATAATAAAAATTCCAGAACAAGTAGAAATATCACCAAGTACTTACGTAGTAAAAAAAGGAGACACATTAAGTGGTATAGCTAGTAAATATGGTACAACATGGCAAAAACTATATGAAAAAAATAAATCGGTAATAGGTAATAATCCTGATAAAATATATCCTGGTCAGATTTTATCTATATAAAGGTTAACGCAAATATGTGTTAACCTTTCTCTTTTCTATTGACTAAAATCTAAAATAAGTGTTATCCTATATTTAGATAATAAAGGAGGAAAGAAAGTAAATGAAAAAGCAAAATATTGCAATAATTGGTGTAATAGCATTTGTACTTGCAGTAGCAGTAGGCTACGCATTGTTTAGTGAAACTTTAACAATTAGTGGTACTGCATCAGCATCAGGAGATTTTGACGTTGAGTTTACTTCTATTGGTGATGTTACAAGCTCTGGTTATACAAAACAAGCAGATTCAGCCGATATAGCAGTAATTGAATCCGGTAACAACGAGTTAACCATAACCGTTGATAAACTTGATTATCCAGGTGCGTACGTTGAAATACCAGTTACAATAACTAATAAAGGATCGGTTCCGGCTAAATTAAAACAAATTAATCAAACTGGATTAGATACTGATGAGGGACCAATAAAAGTTACTTATAGTGGTATTGCTGCGAGTGAAACGCCTATTAACCAAAATGAAACTCAAAATATGACTGTTAGGGTAGAATGGTTGGAAGATGTTGAGACAACTGCAAGTGGAGTGACTTTTACAATCACACTTGATTATGAACAAGTAGAAGCATAAAAACAAAGCCTTTGCTTTGTTTTTACTTTACATATCTTTTTAAATTGTTTATAAAAAATATGTTTACTATTGATTATAATAAAAAAATCGGGTATCATAATTTTAGATAATAAAGGAAGGAGTAAAAGAAATGAAAAAACAAAGTATTGCAATAATAGGTGTTATAGCATTTGTATTAGCTGTTGCGGTTGGTTATGCATTGTTTAGCGAAACGTTAACTATTAGTGGAACAGCAACTGCAGAAGGTACTTTTGATGTTGAATTCACATCAGTTGGTACACCTACTTGTGTTGGTTTTTCACAGACATGTGATGCTGATACTTTAACAGAAATTACAGAAGATAAAAACACTTTAAACGTAACCGTTAATAAGTTGGAGTATCCAGGAGCATACGTTGAAATACCTGTTACCGTAACTAATAAAGGTTCTATACCTGCAATATTAAAAGAAATACAAGAGACTGGTTTAACTACTGATCCATCTATTAAAGTGTCTTATACTGGATTAGAAGAGTTAAAGAATCAAGAAGTTGCTCAAAATGGTACTCAAACTTTTAAAATTAAAGTTATGTGGGATCAAGATTCTAACCAAAGCTCTAGTGATGTTAGTTTTTCTATTAGATTAAACTACGAGCAGAAAAAAGCATAAAAGCAAGTTTATAAAATAGACTTGTTTTTTTTATATGTTTTTGGTAATATCTACATGATAGGTGATGTTAGAATGAGAAAGAAAAAAAATTATCTTTACATATTTAGTATAGTAATAGCGGTTTTTATTGTTATATTATCTGTAGGATATGCTTTTTTTACGGAGTCTTTAACAATTGATGGTGTTGCAAGTACGGTGGATTATTACGCCGGTGAAAAACTTCCTACTTCACCAATTGTTTTAGATACTTCTAATAATAGATATTTTACAGAAAGTGAAACTTATTATAAGGTGGATTTTGATAGTGAATCTTGGACTGAAGATACTTATTCACTAACTTTTAAAAAGAAGTTAGGAATGCTAGATATTGATAAAGATATATACTATACGGTTTCTTTTACCAATCCAACTGTTTTACCTTATACAGAAGGAACCGTAACAACTGAGATAACTCAAAATGATGGTGGTATGTTAACTCTTGCAGAAACAACAATTGATAAAATTACGTTACAGCCAGGTGAAGCCGTAACTATAACGATGAGATTTAAGACTCATATTACTTGGAGACACCATACTGAGCAAGCTAAAGCAACGGTTTCTTACATGCTTCAGGGTCAAAGAAAGTATTTTTATTTTATACTAACTTATACTACTTAATTATAAATATTTAAAAAGTGGGTGATATTATGAAAAAAAGCATAAAAATATTGATTTTATCAATAATAATATTAGCTTCTTTAGTACCAGAAGTTACTGGTATATCTGCTAGTATGGGATCTTATTATGCTTATGTTATTAAACCTTTAACATGGATTTTTATAGGGATTGTTTCTTTTTTCTTTTTTAGAGACGACGTTGTTGCTAACCTTAAATATAGAAAAGAGGTTACCTTTTGTGTTGTTGTTGCCACGTTAATATATTTTATAATTTATTTTATCTTGGGATATATTAAAGGGTTTGCACATAATCCATATGATTCAACCATCAAGGGTATTTTGCTTAATTTATGGGCTTTTGTGCCTGTTTTAATCGTAAGAGAATACGCTCGCTTTTACATGATAAATAATTGTAATAAAAAAAGAATTTTACTCTGGGCGCTTTTGATATCCATTCTTTTTGTTGTGACCGATTTAAATATTTACAAATTTGACACTTATTTTGAAAGTAGTTTGTCAACGTTAGAATTTATTATGGAAACACTTGTACCATCTCTTATTACAAATTTATTTTTGACTTATATTGCTTATTTTGCTAGTTATAAGGCAACCATAATATATTCTTTATTGCCACAACTTGCCATGTATGTTTTACCTATTCTTCCGGATGTAGATTGGTCAACGACGTCAATATTAAGTGCGGTAATACCATTTTTTACATACGTATACGTAAATTATATTATTAATAAGATGGATAAAACTTTAAAAAGAAAAGATAATAAAACGGTTGGTATAAAAGGTTGGATTGCGATGCTATGTTTTGTTGTATTAATGATATTATTTGGATTAGGAGTATTTCCTGTTGAACCTTTGGTTATTGCAAGTAATAGTATGTATCCTAAAATAAAAAAAGGAGATATAGTAATAATTAAGGATACTGATGTTAATGACGTAAAAAAGGGAGACATTATAAGATATAAAATGGACGATTATTATGTTGTTCATAGGGTGGTTAGTGTATACGAAACTGAAGAAGGAAAGCTAGAGTTCATAACTAAAGGAGATAACAACGATGACGTGGACTTGTATCCGGTAAAGGAATCACAGGTGGCTGGCGTTATTAAACTAGACATACCTTATATGGGGTATCCAACGCTAATATTAGGAGATCTTTTAAATACTAATAACTCGGATCGTGTGACGGTTGACAAAGGTAGGGTTAACTAGTGTCAAAATTTTGTTAGTGTATAATTGTAAATGATGTGAGACAAAATAAAAGAAAAAATAAAAGCAATATGATATAGTTATAATGTAATTATTG
>CALVIH010000025.1 GCA_944329445.1 uncultured Bacilli bacterium
AAATCGCCTTGGAAGTATTATATATGATTTTAAAACTTATTGCACATTAATTGTGCACTTCTTTTTTTTAAATACATATTAATTTCTGTAGGAATAATTCAAGGCAACCAGTTCATAGTACCGAGAAAGATAATGATAAAATAAAAAGATATGAGAATAGGTTAATAATTAACCTTGAGAACATTGATTTGGATAAGATTGTTATACCTTATAAATTATTAGAGGATTTTTATGATGCCATAGCCTTAGTAAAAGAAAAGGAAAGTAAAGAGAAAATAGATGCTGTCAATAAACTTCTAGAAGAAGTAATTTGGTACATGGAAAAAAACAAATCTTCTTGTTATAATGATAAAGAATTAAAGATAAAATATAGTGATAAAATGATAACTTGTGATCACGCAATGGAAGTATTAAGAGAAAACGTAAATTATTTGGATCAAGATTTAAAAGATATATATAATGGTTTTAGTTTTGTAAGAAGAAAGCTTTAACGTAAACATAATTAAAAAACTATTGCATTTAAACGTTTTTATGTTATAATACATGTAGCAACGAAGAGTAGGACATATTAGTCCTGCTCTTTATATTTAAAGGAGGTATTAAGTATGGATGTTAAGGTAAGGGAGTTAATTGAGGAACCTCTTAAAAAAATCAACATTAAACTATGTAATGTTGAATATGTTAAGGAAGGTACTATGTACTTTTTAAGGGTAGTAATTGATAAGGAACCGTTTGTCGACGTTGATACTTGCGTAGAAGCAACGAACGTTATTAATCCATTAATTGATACACTTGAAGATGAATTTGATGAGCCATATGTTTTGGACGTATGCTCAGAAGAAAAAGGAGATAAATAAAATGAACAGCAAAGAATTTATAAAAGCTTTAAAAGAAGTATGTGAGGAAAAGCAAATAAGTGAAGACGTTATTTTTGATGGGATGACGGCTGCGTTGGAAAAGGCTTATGCGAAAGAAACTGGTCTTCCTAATATCAGAATAGAAATAAATAAAGAAACCGGGGAAATAAAAGGTTTTTCATACCAAAAGGTTGTTGAAGCATATACTGATGGTGAGGATGACGAGGATGGAGAGGAATCAGTTGAAATTCTTCTTGAGGATGCAAAAAAGATTGTTCCTGATATTAAGGTAGGAGAAACAATTGAAGAAGAAGTTGCATTAAAGGATTTTGGACGGGTTGCAACATCTACGGCTAAACAGATATTGGTTCAAAAGGTAAGAGAAGCTGAAAGACAAAGCATAATGACTGAGTTTGAAGATAAAGAAGGAGAATTATTAGTTGGTACTTTATCGCGTGAAGATGCTAAAAATTATTACGTGGACCTAGGAAGAATGCACGGAATACTTCCTAAGACAGAATTAATTAAGGGTGAGGAACTAACGATGGGATCATCAATTAAGGTATATGTTACCAAGATAGATGATACGGGTAAAAGCCCACTTATCTTGTTATCAAGGAGTCATTATGGTTTTGTTAAGAGGTTACTTGAAAACGAGATTCCTGAGTTAAACGATGGAACGATAATTTTATATAGTGTTGCAAGGGATGCTGGATCCAGAAGTAAGATTGCGGTTTACTCAGAGGATCCAAACGTTGATGCAATCGGGGCATGTATCGGTGAAAGAGGGTCAAGAATTAATCGCATAACAAACGAACTAGGTGGAGAAAAAATAGACGTAGTAAAGTATGACAAGGACCCAATAACGTTTATCAAGAACGCACTTTCTCCAGCTAAAGACGTAAAAGTATACATAACAGATGAAAAGAAAAATGAAGCTTTAGCAGTTGCTGAAGGAGACAATTTATCCTTAGCAATTGGTAAGAAAGGTCAAAACGTTAGGCTTGCGGCACGTTTAACTCATTATCGAATAGACGTTAAGACGCCAGAGCAGGTTAAAGAAGAAAAAATTGATCTTTCAAGTGCTTTATCTTAAGATGAGGTGAAACGAATGAAACCAAGAAAAATACCAATGCGAACTTGCGTTGTTACCAAAGAAAAGTGTCCCAAAAAAGAACTTATTAGAGTTGTAAGGGATAACTTAGGTAACGTATCAGTTGATTTAACTGGTAAAGCAAACGGAAGAGGCGCATACCTAAAAAAAGATTTAGAAGTAGTAGACATGGCTAGGAAAACTAAAGCTTTGGAGAAGTATTTGGAGGTTTTGGTACCAGAAGAGATATATGAAGAATTAGAAAAAGTTATAAAAGCATAATATATGGAAAGGACGTGAGGTCTTATGATGAGTGTATTAGAATATGCTGAAGACATGAATAAAACCGTAGAGGACGTTATTAAGATGTGTGATACTTTAGGAATTAAAGTAAGTGGTTCTGATGATATGTTAGACGATGATGCCATCGTTGAACTTGATAATGCTTTTCAAAATGAAGAAGAACAAGATTCTGATAACGTCATAGAACAAGATGAAGAAATAATTAAAAAAATGGAAGAAGACGATTATTATGATGAGGTGGTTGACACCTTAATAGATAAAAAGGATACGGTTTATAATAGTGAACCAACGGCTAAAAAGAAGAAAAACAAAAATAAAAATAAGTCAAAAGATATAAAAGATGCTAAAAAGGAAATGTATAAACATAAGGAAAAATTAGTTTCTAATGAAAATGAAACCGATGATAGCATTATTTTATACAAAGATGGTATGACCATTAAGGATTTTGCTGAAAGCATTAATAAACCAGTTACAGAAATAATAAAAAAACTTATGATGCTTGGCATTATGGCTAATCAGAACATGGCAATTAGCTATGATGATGCTTCGGTATTAGCACTTGAGTATGACAAAACGTTGAAAAAAGAAGAAACAGCTGACATTTCTAATTTTGAGATGTTTGAGGTTAACGACGATCCTAAGGATTTGGAAGAAAGACCTCCGGTTGTTACCATTATGGGTCATGTTGATCACGGAAAAACATCACTATTAGATGCGATAAGAAAAAGTAGCGTGGTGGATAATGAGTTTGGTGGTATAACCCAACACATTGGTGCGTACCAAGTTAAGTACAATGACAAAAAAATTACCTTTATAGATACTCCAGGTCATGCTGCCTTTACCGAAATGAGAGCTCGTGGAGCATCAATTACCGATATCGTAATTATAATTGTTGCGGCGGATGATGGGGTAATGCCACAAACAATTGAAGCGATTGATCATGCTAAGGCTGCAAACGTTCCGATAATAGTAGCGATAAATAAAATGGATAAACCAGGAGCTGATCCTGATAGGGTAATGCGTGAGATGAGTGAACGGGGACTTACACCTGAAGCATGGGGTGGTGATACTTTATTCGTTCCAATTTCTGCAAAAACACACGAAGGTATTGATAAATTATTAGATAACTTACTTTTAGTAGCGGAAATGCAGGAACTTAAGGCAAATCCAAAGCGTTATGCAATGGGAACTGTAATCGAATCTAAACTTGATAAAAACGTAGGATCAGTTGTTACGTTACTCGTTCAAAACGGTACTTTAAGATTAGGAGATCCGGTTGTTATTGGTGAGTTTTTTGGTAAAATAAGAACGCTTAAAAACGATCTTGGAGAAGAAGTTGTTGAGGCTTTACCATCAACTCCCGTTAGTGTAACCGGAATATCCGGGGTTCCTACCGCGGGAGACAGATTCATGGCATTTGAATCAGAAAAACAAGCTCATAGTGTTGCACAACAAAGAAGTGAAACGGCTAAGTTAAAGGCAAACAAAGTCTCAAGTGCTTTAAGCTTGGATGAATTGTTTGGAAAAATATCAGAGGGCTTAAAAGAAATTAACATAGTTTTAAAAGCGGACGTTAAAGGAAGCGAGGAAGCGGTTAAGAATACTTTATCAAAAATAGAAGTAGAAGGATGCCGTCTAAACGTTATAAGAAGTGGTGTTGGAACAATAACGGAAAGTGACGTTGTTTTAGCGAATGCTTCAAACGCAATAATAATAGGATTCAACGTAAGACCAACTGGAAAAATATTAGATGTTGCCAAAGAGTACGGAGTAGATGTAAGACTTCATAATATTATATATAAAGTAGTAGAAGAAATGGAGTCAGCCATGAAGGGAATGCTTGATCCTGAATACGAGGAAAAAGTTCTTGGTTCCGCAGAAATAAGAAAGATATACAAATTCTCTAAAGTAGGTAATATTGCAGGTTGTTATGTTTTAGATGGCGTTATAAAAATGGGTGCAAAAGCAAGGGTTATCCGTGATGGCGTAGTAATTTATGATGGTGCGATAAACTCTATTCAAAGGGAAAAGGACCAAGCCAAGGAAGTTAAAGCAGGTTTTGAGTGTGGTATAACCTTAGAAAATTATCAAGATATTAAGGAACAAGACGTAATTGAAGCTTATGAACTTGTTGAAATAAAGAGGTAGTTATGAGCGTTAAAACCGAAAGAATAGCAAATTTATTAGCAAAAGAAATAAGTAATATATTACAAAATGAAGTAAATGATGAAGATATTAAATTCGTAACGATTACTTATTGTAAGGTAGATACGGATTTATCATTAGCACAAATATATTGCACCATGCTTGATCAAAGTAAGAAAGATAAATGTATACATGATTTAAACGCCGCTAAAGGTTTTATTAAAACCGAGCTTGCCA
Organism: uncultured Bacilli bacterium; assembly: GCA_944329445.1. Taxonomy (GTDB): domain Bacteria; phylum Bacillota_I; class Bacilli_A; order RF39; family UBA660; genus Aphodocola. Next base: position 4,636 of record CALVIH010000025.1, read on the forward strand.
AAAGAAAATTAGAAATAAGAAGAATACCTGACTTAAGATTTATATATGATGAGTCAATTGAGTACGGAAATAAAATAGAAAAAATAATAAGTAACTTAAATGATTAAAAGATAGATTTTCTATCTTTTTTTTGTTTTTTTGTAGAAATATATTAAAAAAAAGGTTATAATTATATTAGTATGAAAATAAGCAAGCGGTGGTGTTTAGTATGATTAATTTAGTAAAGAAGGAAAATCTTAATCTTGGTATATTAGAAACTGACTTTGATATTTTCGCGGACATCGTCAACACTTTCTCTAGTGAAAATTTAAAAAAAGATTGTTTATTAGACATAGATGATTACGTTGTACCAGAGTATTTTAGAAACAAAATAACCATCGTTATTCAAACCAATGGAATGTTAATTGGATATACTACGTTTGAATTTAAAAATAATAATAATTCATCACAAGTAGAGATTAATAAATTATACGTGTTAGATGAGTTTAAAAATAAAAATATGGAGTACTTACTAGTAGAAGCGGTAATCTATGTGGCAGGAGAAGTTGGTTCAAGAAACGTTATTGTAACGGTTGATGAACATGATGCTAGTTTGCTTAACATTTATAAAGGACTAGGATTTTATGAGGTTGGTATTAACGAAGACGGAAGTTTACTTAGTGTTAGTGTCACAAGTGCTGTAGCAACTCGCCGCTTAAATGATAAATTTAGGGACATTCCAGAGGATTCGGTGGATTATAAGACCTTAAAACTAGTTAAAAAAATAGCTTCAGGAAGATCCGGTAATATTTATCTTACACAAGATGGTAGAATACTAAAGATGTTTACATCTACGTCTTTTACTTATATAAAAGATAGAGAAGAAACCTTAAGATACATTAAAGATCTTGATATGGAAGAAATTGTAAAACCAAAACACTTGGTTTATTATGATGGTGTTTTTGTTGGGTACATAATGGAGTATTTACCTGAGGGAGAAGCTTTATGGAATAAAAGTTCAAGTTATAGTTTTGAAGAAAAAATAGAAAAGATAAAAGCAATCGAAGATGTAATGAAGAAATTACATGAAAAACATATATACATTTGCGATTTGAATCCTGACAATATTTTCTTTGATAAAGAAGGTAAGGTAAAACTAATTGATTGTGATGCCTTTGTAATTAAAAAGAACGTTGTTAATGATGAGGTTGATAAAAAGTACCAGGATCCAGTATATAAAATCGTTTCTGAGAAAACAGATTTATATGCCTTCGCGATAACAAGCTTACAATTATTAATTGATGAAAAAATAGACAATAATGCAAGTTTTAGTGATATAGAAAAGATTTATAACAAGAATAAAAATAAGTTGCCAGTAAGTTTTAAAAACTACTATGATAATATTTTTAAAACGGGGGATCGTTATTACTTATCAGAATCGTATGAAAGATATTTAGAAAGTATGTATGAAATGGATGAAACCGGACAGGCTCATGATAAAAAAAGTGGAAAGATAAGCGTTATTATTCTTTCAGCTATAATAGTTGTAATTGCAATAATAGGTTATCTAGTATTTAAATTTAGTGGGTAAAAGCCCACTTTTTATGAATTAAGGGACTTTTTTTGTTGATAATTATAAGTGGGACAACAGGAGTAATGATGATTATAAAATTATAGAAAGGGATTTATTATGCAAGTTAAAGTTGATGATGTTTTTTCCTTAAAAAGTGGCAAGTATATAACTTTGGAAGAAACTAACTATGAACAAGAAAGATACATTTTTGTTAATAAGTTAGATGAAAATGATAACCCAAGTAAAAAATTCGTGGTGTTTAAGTGTACTGATAAAGGGCTTTTAGAAGAAAAGGACAATGATAAGTTGAATGTGTTGTTAAAGATTTTTGGTGATAAAGTTAATGATAAATTAGAGTTAATTAATGGTTTATATAAAGTTAGGAGTTTTCTAAATGAGTGAAGAAGAACTTAGAAAGTATGTTAACTCTAATATAACCCTAGAAGATTCTAAAAAAGAAGAGTATCAAAAATCTTTACAATATTTACAAGAAGACGCAGATGTTCAAAGTATGAAAAATGCCGTTAATTCGGATAATAATGAGGAAAAAGTAAGGTTAAGAGCATTTTTAAACTTGGCTGATACGGCAAGATTAACACTTAATAACGATGATTATAATAAATATCATAAATATGTTAAAAGAAATTTAACTAACGAGGATAGAGAAAAAGCTAGTGAGGTTATAAAAAACGTTGAAAATGTTTTTGCTGCGCAAGATGAAGCTTTATCTAGAAAAATAGATGCCATTTTAACTGAAATTGATAAGGATAAAAAGTTTGATTCCATTGATCTTATAGATTCTTTATCGAATACAATTCTTGATAAACAGGTAAAGGCGAAATATAGGAGTTTGTATTTAATATATAAAGCTGATTTTATAAAAGAAAAAAATATATACGCGGCTTACGATTTTTTAAATGCAGCTACAGATTATATAAAAGTCATCGAAAATTATGAAGTTAGCTCTGAATTAAGAATAAAACAAGCGGCCGTAAGAAGAATGTTAGATAAAATAAAAAGTGCACGTCCTGATTTACCGAAAGATGATCAAACAATAGACAAGATAAACAAATTATTAGATAAAGCTGAAAAAGATTTAGATAAAAAGGCATTAGAAGAAGCGCGTAAATTAATAGAAAATTTGCCAAATGGTCATGAAAAAGAAGAATTAACTAAAAGATTAAATGCTATTTCAGATAAGTTAATAGAAAAAGAAATTACTGATTTACTAGATAAAGCAGAAAAGGACCTGGATAAAAGTGCGTTAGATAAAGCAAAGGATTTAATCTCAAAATTACCAAATGAAGATAAGAAAAGAGCTTTTGAAAAAAAAGCAGATGAAATAGATAAGTTAATAAAAGAAAAAGATGGAAAAGATCCGAATGGTGGTTCTGATTCTGATGATAAAGATGATCCTAAACCGGAACAGCCAATAATCGAGGAAAACGCACCAAAAAAAACGTGGAAAACGTATGTGTCATTAGCAGCGGGAATAGGTGTTGGAGCAGCGGTGTTCTTTACTTGCGGTACCGTTGGTGTGTCAGTAATGGCCATTGCTGGTGGTATAACAAAAAGACTTCTAGCTAAAAGAAGAAGAAAACTAGAATTGCAAAGGTTAAAAGGTGAACTACCAATTGAGGAAGTAGAAGAACCATTGCCAGGAATTAAGGGTAAAATACAAAAGTTAAAGAATTATTTTAAGTCGGAAGAGTTTTGCCGTGATGCGAATTGGTTTTTAAATGGAGCTATATATACTGGCTTAGGGCTTAACATAGCAAGTTCAATATATAATCTTGCATCAGCTAAGTTTGGAGCGGGTGTTGATACAACTCCTACACCTGATACCGTTACAACTGATGTTCAACCAAAGTTAGATCCTACAACCGCCACTAATTCTGATCCAATGTCTGGTATAAAAATTGGCGAGAACGTTGGAGATTATAATGTATCAGTGGGACACGATACGGCAAGTTGGGCAACTAGTGGTTCACATACTGAAAATTTAATTTCTGAATATGTAAATAGTGGCTCTATCTTTAAAAGATTTGCCGTAATGAACCCAGATGGAACGGTAGGACAGATGATAAATACTAATGGTTTGTCTATAGCTGATTTTTGTAACCAATCCGGAATTGATCCTAGCCAAATTGCGGTTGATGTAGCAAGTAAAAATGGAACTTCACAAGCTTGGGTATCAGTTTCTGAGCTTGTAAAGGGAGTTGGAGGTAAGTCTTTATGATAGATAAAGTTATAAAATTACCTGATGGATTAGAATACTACGTTTTAGACGAGTTTGTTAAAGATAAAAGAATATTCTTGTTTGCTATTCAAGTGGACAATTTAAACGATATAACAACTGATAAATGTATTGTTTGTGAGGCTAAGTTTAATAACTCTCAATTAGTGGTAAATAACTTAGAAACCATAGAAAAACAAGAAGAAATTAATAATATATTCATAAGTAGGATGAAAAATAAGTAAAAACTAGTGCGTTAGGTACTAGTTTTTAACTATTTTGAAAAGTATTGACATTTTTACACTTTTATGCTAGGATATATGGCATTCAAACAAAAGGGGGAGATTTGAATGAAAGAGCAAGAGCAAAAGCTTAGAAAGTATGTTAATAATAATCAAACTTCTACAGAAAATGATGAAGAGTATAAAAAATCTTTAGAATATTTACAAGAAGATGCGGATGTTCAAAGTATGAAAAATGCTGTTTCTTTAGCGAAAGATAAAGAAAAAGAGCGTTTAAGAAAATTTTTTACTTTAGTTGATAAAACTAGACTTACGTTAAACGTAAGTGATTATAAAGTATTTGTTAAATACGTTAAAAGAAATTTAACGTCAGAAGATCGTTCTAAAGTAATGGATATCATAAAAAGTGTTAATGAATTATTTAATGAACAAGATAATTCATTATCAGAACAAATAGAATCTATTTTAAAAGAAATTGATAAAACCAAGAACTTTGAATTAATTAATCAAGTAAATGATTTATCAAACGCATTTCTTGATGAACAATTAAAAGCTAAATACAGAGGTTTATATTTAATATATAAAGCTGATTCTATAAAAGAGAAAAACGCATCAGCAGCTTACGATTTATTAAATTCTGCAACAGATTATATAAATAACTTAACAAAGCAAGAGGATATCTCTATGTTAAGAATTAAACAAGCTGGGGTAAGAAGAACAATTACTAAACCAAAGAAAAATACACCTGCTGATATACCAAAAGATGATAAAACACAAGAAAAAATAGATGAAATAAACGAATTATTAGACGATGCTGAAAAACATTTAAATGAAAAAGATTTAGAAGATGCATGTAATTTAATTAAAACTTTACCAGAAGGTGAAGATAAAAATAAGTTAACTGCTAGGGCAAAAGAAGTTCATGAAAAAATAAAAGCTTATAATAACAAAGACGTTAAAGAAGCAACTGAGCTTGTTAAAGAAGCTGAAATCATGGGAAAATATCCAGTGGTTAAGGGTACTAATGCTAAGATTCAAGAAGCAATTAAAAAAACAAATAGACTTCCAGATGGAGAAATAAAGGATGGTTTATCTGAAAGAATAAATAATCTTATAATGAAAATGATTAATTCTTTCAGGGATGAGGTAGAAAGAATAGAAGAAAAATTTAAAAACAGAAAAGAAGTGTCGGAAAAAGAAATTACTGATTTAAGAGATACATTTAATGAGTTGCCAAAAGAGCTTCCAAAACTAGGTTTTTCAAAAGCAGGTAAAGATGGTTACGGAATTCAAATGAAAAACCTAATAGAAGTTTATAATACTCAAATGCAAGAATCACTTAAGAAAAGTAAAAAAGAAGAGGATAGTAAGGATTCAAAGAAAAGCCTTAAAGAAAAGATATTTGGTAAGATAAATAGATTTAAAGAAAAATTCTTAGAATTTGGTCCACACTGGCTTGTTAAGTTAAAGGGTAAGTTTGTAGATAGATTAGAAGATAAGCTTGATGATGCTAAAGAAGCTGATGATCAAAAATTGATACAAAAATATCAAGATAAGTATGACAAGCACATACCATTCCAAGAAGAGCGTGATACAGTAAATAGTGTTAAATTATTTGCTAGTCAACAAACATTAAATAAGTTGAAAAACGTTGACTTGGATAAGAAACAATCTAAAAAATTTAACAGGGCTATAAAGAACATTGGTAATATAGAGTTAAGAGGATTAACTAAGTTTACCAAAGATGAAAGAGCTGCGTCTAACAAGGATAGGGTTTATACGGTTATTAAACAATACTTAGAGTTACTTAGTATCGTTCATGATAAACAAAAGTATAAAGAGCATTGGTATAAAAAAGGTCAAGAAATTGAAATGAAAGAAAAGGTTAAGGCTGATGCCGAAGCATTTATAACTGATGCATACGAATACGGAACAATTTCTGAGGCTGAATATAAAGCTTACATGGAAGCGATTAACTTCATTTATAAGTATCGTACGTATTCTAAAAATAACGATATATATCAAATTAACTATGATGAAGATGATGAACTTGTTAACATAAATGATGCTGTTGAATACTATGAAAACCCAGTTTCTTATAGTGATAAAGATAGTGATGGCAAAGAAGTTACAATCGATCTTCCACATATAATTAGAAAGTAGAAATACTTTCTTTTTTTATGTTAAAATGTTTATAGGTGATTTATATGAATGGAATAATCGTAGTTAATAAACTAAGTGGAATAACAAGTAGGGACGTGGTAAATAGTGTTTGCAAAATACTTGGAACAAAAAAAGTTGGCCACACCGGTACACTTGATCCATTAGCAGATGGAGTATTGGTTTTATGCGTTGGTAAAGCAACGAAACTAGTTGATGTTATAACGTCTAATGATAAAGAATACGTTGCAACGGTAAAACTTGGTATTTTAACTGATACGTTAGATATTGATGGGAAGGTTTTAGAAAAAAGAAAGTGTAATATTAATAAAGAAGAATTAAGCAGAGCTTTAGAATCTTTTGTTGGGGTATATGAACAAGAAGTACCTATTTATAGTGCTGTTAAAATAAATGGTAAGAAATTGTATGAGTATGCTAGGAATGGTGAAAAAATTGATTTACCAAAAAGAGAAGTTAACGTAAAAACAATAGAATTACTTGATTTAAATAATGATTCATACAGTTTTAAAGTAACGGTATCTAAGGGAACTTACGTAAGAAGTCTAATTAAGGATATAAATGATAAATTAGGTATTATAGGGGTAATGAGTAAACTAACAAGAACTCGTCAAGGAAGGTTTAAAATAGAAGAATCATATAGCATTAATGATATTGAAAAAGGAAATTATAAATTAATTACAATAACGGATGTTTTAAAGTGTAAAAATTGTGTTATAATAGATGATAATTTATATAATGTTATTAAAAACGGAGGTTTGATTAGTAATTCTTATAATAAGGAAATGGTAACTTTTTTATATAATGGTAAGGCAGTTGCTATTTATAAAGTCTATGATAAAGATAATACTAAGATGAAACCATATAAGATGTTTTTATAGAAAGGAAAAATTATGATGGAATACGTATTAGGTACATTTATAAATGAAGAGAAAGAAAATAAAGAAAAAAAACAAGAAGGATCAGATATTATTTATGAGGATAATACCATGGTGGTTTATAAATTTTCAGATGCTAATGATAGTAGTAATAATAAAAAGAAAGAAATTATTGATGGAAAGGCATATAAGTTATAAAAGCAAAGTGTAAAAAAGAAAATTAATTACTTGCATAAATTAACAAAATAATGTATATTATTAGTGTTACCTGTTCTTGGTTATTAGAGGTACTCCTCTTCGGTAGCTCAGAGCATGGTGTATTAAATAATAAAAGGAGGAAAAAAAGATGTTAAAAAAGGAAGTTAAACAAGCAATTATTAAAAAGTATGCAACCCATGAAGGAGATACTGGTTCTCCAGAGGTTCAGATTGCGGTTCTAACTGAAGAAATCAACGTTTTAACGGCTCATTTGAAGGAGAACATTCATGATTTTCATTCAAAAAGAGGTTTATTAATGAAGGTTGGTAAAAGACGTAACTTACTTTCTTACTTAAAGAGGACTGACATTAATAGGTATCGTGAGTTGATTAAATCATTAGGATTAAGAAAATAATTTATTTGTTAAAGTAGGCACTCTTTTTTGGGTGTCTTTTTATATAAAAGGAGATGTATTATGGAAAAAAGAATATTTGAAACAGAATTTAGAGGAAGAACATTAACCGTTGAAGTTGGAGAACTTGCAAAGCAAGCGCACGGTGCGGTTCTTGTAAGATACGGGGATACCGTTGTTTTATCTACCGTGTGTGTAAGTAAAACTGCTAACGTTTTATCTGATTTTTTCCCACTAATGGTTTTGTACCAAGAAAAACTATATTCGGTAGGTAAAATTCCAGGTGGATTTATTAAGAGGGAAGGAAGACCGAGTGAGGCTGCCACTTTAGCGGCAAGGATGATTGACAGACCAATGAGACCGCTTTTCCCTGAAAACTTTAGGAACGAAGTTCAGGTGGTAAACACCGTGTTATCGGTTGATCCTGATAATTCTCCAGAACTTACCGCAATGCTTGGTTCGTCACTTGCAACTTCAATTAGTATGATTCCGTTTGACGGTCCGATTGCGGGTGTTAAGGTTGGTAGGGTTGACGGAAAACTCGTTATTAATCCAACTGTTTCTGAGGCGGAAGTAAGTGATATTGATCTAACGGTTGCAGGAACTAAAGATGCTATTAACATGGTAGAAGCAGGTGCGAAAGAAGTAAGTGAAGATGGTATGTTAGAAGCGCTTATGTTTGGGCATGACGCGGTAAAGGAACTTATTAAGTTTGAGGAAAAGATAATAAAAGAAGTCGGACAAGAAAAGATGGAGTATGAAACATTAGAAATAACCGACGAACTTAAGGAGGAAATATATTCCCTTGCTAAGGAACCACTTGATACAGCGTTACGTATTAAAGATAAACTTGAAATGTATGCAGCAACCGATAAGGTAAAAGAAGACGTTATCGCTAAGTTTGAATATGAAAACGAAGGAATGGATAAAGAAGAGTTAAACGAGCTTATAACCAAGGTTAAACTTTGTCTAGCAGAAGTCGAGTATGACGTTTTTAGAAAGATCGTGGTTAGGGAGAAAAAACGTGCAGACGGAAGAAAAATGACCGAGATAAGGCCACTTTCAACGGACATTGATTTACTTCCAAGAACTCATGGATCAGCTTTATTTACTCGCGGGGAAACACAAAGTTTATCAGTTGTTACCCTTGGTGCTCTAGGAGAGCATCAAATAATTGATGGTCTTTCACCTGAAGACCAAAAAAGATTTATGCTTCATTATAATTTCCCTCAATTCTCGGTTGGAGAAACTGGTAGGTATGGAGCTCCAGGTCGTCGTGAAATAGGTCATGGTGCTTTGGGAGAAAGAGCCCTTTTACAAGTTATTCCGTCAGAAGAGGAATTTCCTTATACAATCCGTGTTGTATCAGAAATATTAGAGTCTAACGGATCATCTTCTCAAGCATCTATATGTGCCGGATGCATGGCATTAATGGCCGCGGGAGTTCCTATTAAAGCTCCAGTTGCTGGTATTGCTATGGGGCTTATTACCGATGGAGATGATTACACTATTTTAACTGATATTCAAGGTATGGAAGACCACCTAGGAGACATGGACTTTAAGGTTGCGGGTACCAAAGATGGTATTTGTGCTTTACAGATGGACATAAAAATAAAAGGAATTACCAAAGAAATATTAAAAGAAGCTCTAGCGCAAGCTAAAAAAGCAAGAATGGAAATTTTAAAGGTTATTACAAAACAAATTAAAGAACCAAGAAAAGAAGTTAGTAAATACGCCCCTAAGACAATGACGTTTACCATTGATCCGTTAAAAATCAAAGACGTTATTGGTAAGGGTGGAGAAATGATTACCAAGATAATTCTTGAAGCATCTGGCGTTGAAACAGTAACTGATATGAACGCTGTTAAAGTGGACATCGAAGAAGATGGTAGGGTAATTATTTATCATACTGATCAAGAAATTATTGATAAAACCGCACAAATGATTAAAAACGTGGTAAAAGAAGTTGAAATTGGTAAGATATATACAGGAAAGGTAGTTAAAGTAATAGATGAATTAGGATGTTTTGTAGAACTTTGGGAAGGTTGTGAAGGATTAGTTCATATTTCTCAGTTATCTGATAAGAGGGTTGCAAAAGCATCTGACATAGTATCAGAGGGTGATGACATAATCGTTAAAGCAACCGGATTTAAGAATGGTAAATTAAACCTATCTAGAAAAGAAGTTTTAGTAAAAGATAAGATAAAAGATGAAAAAACACCTAAAAAAGAAGTAAAAAAAGATAGTAAAAAAGAAGAATCTACTGAAAAGTAGCTTTCTTCTTTTTGTTATGTTATAATTTTTATAAGGAAAGTGTATCATGGATAAAATAGCTGTTATTTCAGACATACATGGAAATTTAGAAGCCTTAAAAACCGTATTAAAAGATATAAAAAAAAGAAATATAAAAAGGATTTTCTGCCTTGGCGACATAATTGCAAAGGGTACTCATCCACACGAGTGTATAAAACTAATTAAAGAGCGTTGTGAAGTTGTTATACAAGGAAACTGTGATGAATATTTTACAAGAGATTTTTCTTTGGATAACAATCCTAACAATAAAACAGATTTATCGGTAAAAGTATAAACTGGAATAGAAGTATGCTGGACCATGAAGACGTTGATTATTTAAAGAACTTACCATATTGTTATGAGTTTTATTTAAGTGGTAGACTAGTTAGAATGTTTCATGCATCACCAACTAAAATAAATGGTTTTATTGGTAATATAGATACTTTAGATAGACTTTATAGGCTATTTTTACCGAGCGAAAATACTGTTTCAAAAAATAAGGCAGATGTTGTTATATATGGTCATATCCATATGCAATTTATGCAAAGGATATATAATAGAACTATAATAAATTCTGGTTCGGTTGGTAACGCGATTGATGTTTTTAGAAATGATAAGAAAGATGGTAACGTAAGAAACACAACTTGTGCTAATTACGCGATTATATCTGGAGATTATAATTCTAAAGATTATTCTAATCCAATATCTTATGAGTTAGTAAGCATACCATACGACATTGATAAAGAGTTATTAGATGATGATAAAAACATAGAAAAAGAAGACTATGAAACGGAATTAAAAAAGGGCAAGTATAGAGATATGACAAAAATAAATAAAAGTTTTGAAATAAGAGGAATAAATCCTAAGGACATATAGTTATTTATATGTCTTTTATTTTGACACATTTTAAACAAAGCATTATAATAAAATGTAGTTAAATGGAGGTATTATTATGCTTAAAATATTAATCGTAGAAGATGAGGAGAACATAAGAAGAATTTTAAAAAAGTACTTGAGTAAGTTTAACATTACTTGTATTGAAGCAGAGGATGGTAAAAAGGGGTTAGATATTTTTAAGAAGAATAAAGATGGTATTGATCTTATATTGATGGACGTTATGATGCCAGTTATGGATGGTGTTGAAGCAACCAGAGAAATAAGGAAGGTAAGTGATGTTCCTATAATCATGCTTACCGCTAAAAATCAAGATGAGGATGAAATAGAAGGATTAGAGGTAGGTGCTAATGATTTTATTACAAAACCATTTAATCTTGAAGTTTTACTTCTTAGAATAAAAAAGTTAATTAACATAGATAGTGATAACGAATTAGAACTTTCAAAAGAACAAAGAGCGATAATTAAAAATGGTAAATTAATTCCGTTAACCAAGAAAGAGTATTTAATATTGGAATATTTTTTCGAGAACCCAAACATAATTTTAACTCGTGACCAAATCCTAAACAGGGTATGGGGAATAGACTACTTTGGTGATGACAGGGTTGTTGATACAAATATAAAGAGGATAAGAAGGAAAATAGATGAAGATAAGAAATACATTAAAACATCTTCAGGAACGGGTTACTTATTTGTTAAATAAAAAAAGAGTATCAATTAAGTACAAGATATTCATAGGAGTAGGTTTATTTGTTATTCTAAATATAATAATTAATTTATTGATAGTTAAGTTATCAATAAATGACATATATTTAAGTTTAGAAAAAAAAGAGTTAAAAAAAGAGTATGCGCTTATTAATAAATATATTGATAATGAAAATAAGTTGCTTAACGTCATTTATAACGCTAGTAATAATGGTATTAGAATAAAGATACTAGATAATGATTTTAACCTTTTATATAGTGCTTTTAGTGATAGTATGGATAAGCGGTTTACTAATTTTGATTTACTATTATTAAACTCACTTAAGGATAATGAAAGTAAAATAATTACGTTAGAAAACAAAAGAAAAAATGGTTATGATATTCATTTGGTTAGCAAAACATCGTATGGTTATTCAATAATTTCTTCTTCGGTAGAAAGTTTAAAAAAGGATGCTAAAACAACGATGATCGTTATTATAATAACTTCTTTAATAACTTTTTGTATACTATTACTTCTTTCGTACTTTATATCAAAATTATTTAGTAAAAAAATAAAAGAGATAAAAGATGTTACGGATGATATTACCAATCTTAATTTTAATAAGAAAATAGAAGTAAAGTCTAATGATGAGTTGGGGGATTTATTTAACAACATTAATGAAATGAGTAGTAGGTTAGAAAACAACATCAAGGAACTTGAACAAGCTAATGAAAAACTTAAACAAGATTTATTGGATAAAGAAAAACAAGAAATTGCTAGAAAAAAATTAATTGCAAATATATCACATGAGTTTAAAACTCCACTTACAATTATTTCTGGTTATAGTCAGCTTTTGTTGGCGGATTCACAAGATGAAGAAACTAAAAAGAATACTAAACTTATCATAAGTGAGTCAGAAAGACTAGGGGATTTAGTTCATGAATTTTTGGAGCTTTCTAGGTTAGAAAGTGGAAGTATAGCACTTAATAAAACCAATGTTAATATAAAAGATATTATTATTTCTGAACTTGATAAATTAGATGTTAAAACAAAAAATAAAAAAATAAATGTTACTACTAAGTTTAGTGGTAAACAAGTTATTAACGCAGATAAAAAGCAAATTTCTAAAGTAATAGAAAATATTTTAACTAACGCCATAAAATTTGTTAAAAATGAAAATAAGATATCAATAAAGACCTATAGTAAGGGCGG
>CALVIH010000026.1 GCA_944329445.1 uncultured Bacilli bacterium
CCTAAAGGAAGACATCTTAAAAAAAAAGAAATAGATTACGTGGTGAACTTACTAATGCTGTGGATAAAAAAAGAATATGAAAATAACCTATAGGAAACTTATAGGTTATTTTTTATATTCTTTATCTCTGTTTGCATAGCCCTTACCATTTTTTCTAACATGGCAAGGGTTTGCTCATTGTCATTAGAATTACTATTAGTATTTACGTTACCCGCACTTTGACCATTATAACCAGAAAAAGTATCTGAATTGTTTTTACCAGTTTCAGTAGAACCAACTGGCTCTAGCCCTCTTTCTTGCATAACAGCACGATAAAATGCATTAGTAGATAAAACTTGTGCAACAAGCATTAGCCAGTTTCCGATGGCATTTTGCTCATTAGCGGTCATGTCATCAATTAATATATAACCAACAATCACTGCAGATAAAGAAAATAATTTAGGGGAAACATTAGGCAACATAAAATCACTTCTTACTAGTAAATTATATTCAAAGTATAATTTTTAATTAAAAGCAATTTCCACATTAACATCTTCGTCTTTTATGGCGATGAATAGATAAATTATTCCACTTATAACAATTAGTAACGAAGCTATAAAAGACAAGAATGTTAGTCTTTTTTTACTCTCGGTATCATATGGTTTAAGAGCTTTTAAATCCTCGTATGAATCTTTAAAAAAATAGACATAAATAACTACTAAAACGGTAAATATTCCTATTATTATCTTTCTGTATTTTTCTTTACTTTCGAGATCATTATATATAAAATATCTTCTTTCAAAATAATTAGAATACCAACTCATAAATATAATTCCAATATAGATTATCCATACAAAATCTTCTATTTTTAATTGCTTTAATCTGCTATTTAACTCTTCAACACTCATATTAAATTATATGAAAACTATTTAAACATACTATAAATTTTAACCAACTTTGATTGAATAAACGGTGCTTTGTATACTTTCTTAGGCTTTTTATCTTCTATTGCTCTTACGATTTGAACAACAATTGAATCCAGTTTCTTTTTCTCTCCTAGTTTAAATAAAAAATGCTCTACGTTGTATAACTCTTTTTTTATATCTTTAAAATATTTTCCACCATCATATTTATTATCCAAAAACACCTGATTAAATCCAGTATGATATAACCCGGGTTCTATTAATGTTACCTTTACGTTTGTTCCCATTAAAAACATCTCTTTTTGTAACGCCTTAACAATGGAAGTAATGCTTGCTTTAGTAGCCGAATAAACACCCGCGAAAGGAATTGAAAAAGAACTTGCAAGTGATGACATTACAACTATTCTCCCACTATCTTTATCTACCATCTGTCTTAATACTAGTTGAAGAATCCTAAAAGATGAGAACACGTTTACTTCAAAATTTTCCCTTACCTCATCCATGTCAGCTTCTATTATTGAACCACCAAGAGCAATACCAGCATGATTATATAGACAATCAACGTTTAAATCAAGAACTTTTTGCCTATCTTCTTCTTTTGTTATATCTATTTTCATGATTGTTATATTTATTGGGTTTCCAAGTTTTTCTTTAACTAACTTAACTTGCCTTTTTGTATGACAAGTAAGATACACTTCATGGCCCCTTTGGGCAAGCGTTAAAGCGGTTAAATATCCTATTCCAGAGGCCGCACCTGTTATTAATATTTTCATAAAAAAATCACCATTATTAAGGTGATCATTTTTTTATTTTTTATTCTTAAGTAACTCTTCAAACTTACCTAATATTTCATATATGTTCGTACAACTCATAAAGCATATCGCAGCGTTTTTATGTTTTAATAATTTATCTACCGTATCAATTGATATTTTTTCAGCATTAGGAACATTTTTTATTATTTCATCACTTGAAACTCCAGGATAATCCTCCTGTCTTTCTCTGTCACAATGAATGTCCATAACGTATGCTTTATCAGCTGTTTTTAAAGCACTTATAAAATCACCCATCAAAGCCTCGGTTCTAGAGTAAGTGTTTGGCAAAAATATCGCAACTATCTCTTTGTCAGGATACTTTTGTCTAGCAGAATTAATCGTTACCTTAATCTCGGTTGGATGGTGGGCGTAATCATCAATCGTTACTACGTTACCAAAGGTATGTTCTTTAAACCTTCTTTTTGCGTTTTCAAAAGTATGAAGTAGTTCATGGATAGATTCTTTTTCTACTTTTTCCATGTCACAAACCGTAATACAAGCTAACGCGTTTAATACCATGTGCTCACCAAACAATGGAATATCAAAGTGTCCATACATCTTACCATCCATGTAAACGTCAAACTCACTACCATTTTTAGTTAATTTAACGTTTTTAGCAACCACGTTATTATCATCATTAAATCCGTAATAAACTATTTTATTTTTAACGTTCATTTTTCTAACGTTTAAATCATCTCCACAAGCTATGGTTACGTTTGCCTTGTTTGCGAACAAAGTAAACGTATCAATTATCTCATTTATGTCTTTATAACATTCCGTGTGCTCAAGTTCTATGTTGGTAACAATCGCGTAATATGGATGATATGACAAAAAGTGTTTGTTATACTCACATGATTCTAACGTAAATAGTTTATTTTCTTTGCTAGCAAAACCAGAACCATCTCCTATGAAATAATTACAACCTTTGGTTTCTCTTAAAACGTGTGAAATCATCGTTGAGGTTGTGGTTTTACCATGTGTTCCACTAACACCAATCGTTTTAAATTCACCACTTATTTTACCAAGTAATTCATTGTATTCTATTATTTTCAATCCTAATTCTTTTACCCGTTTAATTTCAGGATGATCCATGCTAAAAGCTTTTGAATAAGTTACAATGGTATCCTTATCTATTTCATGATCATTATCATAATATATCTTTATACCTCTTTTATCTATTCCCTCTTGAGTAAATTTATAATCTTTATAATCATCATAACCAGAAACAATGTTTCCTAGGTCAAATAAAATTTCTGCTAAAGTTGCCATTCCAGAACCCTTTATTCCTATACAATAATACTTCACAAGACTCACCTCAATATAATTATATCACTATTTTATTAAAACATTATAGAAAAAAAAACATAATTATGTTATAATCTTTTTGTTGATGCCGGTATGGCGGAATTGGTAGACGCGCTGGACTCAAAATCCAGTGGTAGCAATACCATGTGGGTTCGACCCCCACTACCGGTACCATATAAAAAATAACACACCAAATAAAGGTGTGTTTTATTATTGGACATTTTTATTGATTATGATATAATAAGTACCAATAAAAAGAGGGATAATATGAATAGCGATATAAAAAAAAGATTGAAACACATCAAAAATAGATATACATATGAACAACTAGATCAAATTAATCAAAAACATTTAAATTACTTTTTAAGAAAAAAATATAGATATGAAAAATTAGACATGAAAGAAAAAGCAGAAGAATGTGATGCTTATATAAGTTTATATCATGGTAGCTTTTTAGATTTTATAGATTATATTAACAAAAAAAGAAAAAAAGAATTTGAAAAAATAGCCTACCTAATATTATTAATTAAACAAAAAAAAGAAAGTTTAATAAAAAGTAATGAAAAATCATTATTATTAAAATTACAAAGTAAAAACTTATTTGATTTAACTGAAAAAGAAGCTAATTTATTAGGTGGAAAAATATTAAAAGAATATGAAAGATACCAAATTATAATGTCTACTTTTTTAAGCAAGTATATTGATGATGCCCAAATAGTTGAGTGTGAAACACTTCGTGATTTAGCAAATATTTGTCAAAGTTATATAAAAAAAGCGAAATAGATCAAACTATTTCGTTTTTAATTTATTTATAACTTTATCAATATCTTCTTCTTTTATTGTTTTACTTTCAAAACTTTTTAATACTTCAACAGGTAATGCAAAAATAATAGTATTTGATTTATCTCCAGATATATCACTTAAAGTAGATAAAGTTCTTAAATGCATAGCTCCTGGTGTAGTTGACATTAAACTAGCTGCTTTAGCTAGATTTTCTGAAGCTTCTACCTCACCTTTAGCTTTGGTTATAACAGCTTCTTTTTCTCTTTCAGCTTCTGCAACACGAGCAATTACCCTTTTCATTTCCTCAGGAAGAGCAATGTCCTTTAATTCTACGTTTTCAACTTCAATTCCCCAAGGATCCGTTGCTTTATCAATTATGTTACATATCTCGCTTGATATTTTTTCTCTTTCACTTAAAAGTTCATCTAATGATACCGAACCAACGGCATTACGCATTGTTGTTTGAGCAAGTTGTCCCACCGCAAAATAAAAGTTTTCAACTTCAAGCACCGCTTTAGATGAATCAAATATCTTATAGTATATTACGGCGTTTATTCTAACCGATACATTATCCTTAGTTATTGCATCTTGCTCCGGAACGTCTACCGCTTTAGTTCTTATATCAACCTTTCTATAGCTTTGAAATATTGGTAATACTATGTTCCATCCTGGATTCATTATTTTAGTAAACTTACCAAAAGTAAATTTTATTCCCCTTTCATACTGATTAATTTGCTTGATTGAAGCAAGTATTATTACTATAATAACAATTATTAAAACTAATATAAAACTCATTTTAAACTTTCCTTTCGTTACGTATTATTTATTGTTGTTCCTTATATTTTGAAATAAACAAATCTTTTTCTTCTTCACTTACCTCCTCGTTAATTTCTATTTTTGGTAAATCATCAATTGATGATAAATTAAAATAGTCCAAGAATTTATCCGTGGTCTTATAAAGCATTGGTTTACCAGGTAGCTCACTTCTTCCCGCTACGTCAACTAAACCCCTAAAAAGTAATTTTCTTACCATGTCCCTAGATGATACTCCTCTTATTTCATCTATTTGACCAACCGTTATTGGTTCATTAT
Organism: uncultured Bacilli bacterium; assembly: GCA_944329445.1. Classification (GTDB taxonomy): domain Bacteria; phylum Bacillota_I; class Bacilli_A; order RF39; family UBA660; genus Aphodocola. Next base: position 4,895 of record CALVIH010000026.1, read on the forward strand.
ACGCAATTATGGCAAGCACTTCTAAGGCTGATTGAGATAAAGTACTAGACACTACTTTATCAACTAATAATTCGTAGTACGCCTTATGTTCTTCTTTTGTTGTAAGTTTATATTTATTTCCTAAGTAAACTAGTTTTAAACCTCTTTTTTCATCCTCAAGTAATTTCTTATATTCATCAATCAAGGAAAGTGCTTCTTCTTTTGATACCTCTAGAATCTTTTCTATATCATCCATTGATAAACCGTCTTCTCCAGTTACGAAAAGTAAACCTTCTAATACTCCTATTTTCATCTTATTCACCCTCTTTTAAAGAAATAACTATTTGGTTAAAGTTATTATCTTGTTTTACAATAACCTCATCCTTTTTCACCATTTCTAATATTGATAAAAAACTTATAATTACTTCTTCTTTTGTTGCTACTTCAAAAATTTCTTCAAAGTTTATTTGCTTTTTCTCTTTTAATAAACTTTTTATTTTAATAACTTTTTCACTAACTGACAATTCCTTTTTTGTTATTTTTGTCGCGATTGGTTTATCAAGTTCTTTTCTTTTAATAAGTAAATTAAATGCTTCAATTAAGTCTTCAACACCTAAGCCTTCTTTATTTCCCTCTTCTTTAGCATAATAACTTAAATTTTCTGCTTCTTTAGTAAAAACTAATTTTCTTGTCATTTCAAGTTCCTTAAACTCAGATGTTACTTCTTTATATTGTTTATATGCTAGTAATCTTTGAATCAAAACCTCTCTTGGATCTTCTTCATAATCATCTTCTTCTATTTCCTTTTTCTTAGGTAATAACATCTTTGACTTCATTTCTATTAGTTCTGATGCCATTACTAAGTATTCACTTGCTATCGATAAATTAAGCTCCTTCATACCATGTATAAAATCCAAGTACTGTTTTGTTATTTCTTCTATTTTAATATCATATATGTCTATGTCCTGTTCTTTAATTAGGTGTAATAAAAGGTCTAACGGGCCATCAAAATTTTCTATTGTTACTTTATATTGCATTTTTTGTTACCACCATAGCTTTATTGAGTAATTGTTCATATATCTTCATAACTTCATCACTAAGTATTAATTGCTCACTATATTGTTCAAAGTTAGAAGTAACATAGTTAAGTGCCTCAAAAACATCATCATTATATAAAAGATCATGATTTTGTATGGTATGTCCATCGTTTGAATATCTTTTAATGTAATCTATTTTGTCTTCTGGTAAATAATATCTAATCTCGTAACCTTCTTCACCACACATATGTTCATAACCGGTCACTTTAACAACCTTAACACTTATATCATCCATTTCCATTTTCTCTGAAAAAGTTTTGCTAATTTCAAACTTTATATTATCAATTATTTGGTATTCACAAACCCGATCATATACTTCTTCGTTTGGGTCACTATATGAATGTACCTTATAATAAGTTTGCCCGATATTATTCTCTTGCTTATGTATCATTCTATCACCTAATTCTTTAACAATTATAACATATTTAGACAATATTTTAAATACATGATATAATTTACTAGGTGATAACTAATGAAGCGATTCAACATGATTGATGAGGGATTTATGTGTGAACAGTGTGGTAAAAACGTTACCAAGTTAGAATACACCGCAAGAGATCATTGCCCATACTGCTTATATTCCAAACACGTTGATATTAATCCTGGCGACAGACTAAACGAATGCAAAGGTCTTCTTAGGCCAATTGATATAGAAAAATATAAAGATACATATAAAATAATATATAAATGTAATAAGTGTGGAGAAACACACAAAAACATCATGGCAAAGGACGATAATATAGACCTAATAATAGAACTATCAAAAAAGGATTGGTAAATTCCAATCCTTTTATTCTTTGTCGTTAAGACTTTTAGTATCAACGTTATTAATGGCATCAAAACGTTTAGATATCTTATCGGTGGTAATGTGTATCTCGTTTGCATCACGGCTTACCGTGTCAATGCTTCTTGATAACTTATCCCATCTTTCTTTATACCTTTTGAAATCAACCGCAAGCTTATTTAACTCTTCATGAATCACACTTGTATATTTATCCTTTTCTATGTTTTTAATGACTAATTCTATCGTGGTTAAAGTACTCATTAAGGTTGTTGGAGACGTAATCCATACTCTTTTTTTATAAGCGTATTCAATAATGTCATTATGATATGCATTTAATTCAGCAAAAATAGCTTCCGCTGGTAAAAACATAATCGCTTGATCACTAGTTACTCCCTTTATTATGTATTTACTAGCAATTGCATCAATGTGTTTTTTTACGTCTATCTTAAATTGTTTTTCGGCGTTTTGCCTTTCTACAATTCCTGCCTTTTTATCAATCATAAGCCTATAGTTATCAAGTGGAAACTTAGAATCAATCGCAATTGTTCCAAGAGGTTCTGGTGCAAATAAAACCGCATCAGCAATAACACCAGTATCAAAGGTATATTGCATTTTGTAAATACTATCATTATTTTCACCAAAAACACTTACCAAAATATGTTTTAAGTTAACCTCCCCATAAATACCCCGAGTTTTTTTATCAGTTAAAATAGATTGTAAAGATATAATATCAGTTGATAAACTATCTATTTTTTTCTGAGCCTCATCAATCTTTGATAATCTTTCTAATACCGATGTAAATGTTTTATTAGTCTTTTCAAAATTAACGTCTAAACGCTCGTTAACGTGATCATTAATCATGTTAAGCTTTTTTTCAATCCGGTCGTTAAGTTTCTCGAAATCAGTGTTTAAATTAGTATTAACTCCAGATTTAAACTCTCCCAACTCCTTTATAACACTAGTTTCTAACCTTCCTAGTCGCTCGGTTATATTGCTTTCGTTAATGTTTTTAGATATAGAAAATATAACTAATATCACGATTAATATTAATAATCCTATTATTACGTACTCCATTTTTTACCTCCGTAATATAATTATACAACATAATCCAAACAAATAGATAAAAGTTTTCACTTTTCTTAATAAAGTCTTTTAACTTAACACTTTTTTAATTTCTCTATTTCATCTTCTGATAATCCAGTTACATCGCTAATCATTTTTATATCAATTTTTCTATTTAACATATTTATTGCAATAGTTTCTTTCGCTTCCTTTATTCCTTCATCTATTCCCTCTTTTTTTCCTTTTTTTATCCCCTCTTTTATCCCCTTTTTTATTCCTTCTTTTATTCCTTCTTTTATTCCTTCTTTTATTCCTTCTTTTATTCCTTTCTCTTTTCCCTCTTGAACTGCTTGATTCCATCCTTTTCTTATACCTGTTGCTATTATGCTATTTCTTACCTTTCTTTCGTGTTCTTCTTCATCATACCAACCTTGCATTTCTTCATCCTTTGACAATTCTAATATTTTTTTACCAACAGGTCTTAACTCCATATTCTCTTTTATTATTTTTTCTAACTCCTTGCTATCTTCCATCATCATTATCACCAACTTTCCGATTATTCCGTCTTTTACACCCTCATTATAATACTTTTCTTTTACGTTTGGAAGTATTACGTGATAACTTTCTACGCCAACGCCTTCTTTTAAACCTGTTTCATCCATCATCTCAAATTTTATTATCGCTCTTTCTTCTGGTTTATACATATTATAGTCATCAAAGTTTATTTGAATTACCTTTCTTAAATAACTATAATCCTCTCCTTCTTTTATTAAAGATTCTCTTATTTTTGAAATGTACTCGTGATTTCTATCCACTAATCCTTCATAATAATACTTATTCATCTCCAAGTTTATCACACAGTCTTTTATATCAACGATAAGATCTAAAATTTTCCTTTTTTCGTTTACATTTGTGACTGGCATTTCACTATTTTTAAATCTCATATCACTTTTTAAAGCATCCTTAGGTATTCCGGTTATTTCGTTTATTATGCTTATTAAATAATTTCTTGTATCATCACTTTCCAACACGCTTTTAAATATTTTATCGTATGTCATTGGTATTACTTTATGATTTGTCTTTATCATTTTTTTCCTCCTTTAGCCCAATGCTATCACAAATCAAATATTGTTACAAATCACAAAAATACTACTTATTACTATCTTTTTTATATAAAAAAAAGCATTTTGTCCATAGAACAAAAACACTTTTTTGTACTGATTATACCTACTAAAATACCCAACTCCCACAATTTTATTTTTTTTTGATTTTTTCTATACCTCCAATAATACTATAACATTTATATCCTAAAGCATTTAGAATCTTAGCACAAGATAAACTAACTTCGCCCTTATTACATAATAAATAAAAAGTATCTTTCTTATTCAAATAAAGATTAGGATCCTTAAGTAAATTAATTCTGGGTACGTTTATACTACCTTTTATATTATCCTTATTAAATTCAACTGATGTTCTTATATCAATTATTCGTTTATAATCCTTTACATCTCCAATATCAACTTGCATATTATCACCGTTATAGTATATGAAAAAAGCACCTTAAGTAAAGTGCTTTCTACTCAAAAAATTCATCGAAGAAGTCATCATCCGAAGAAGAATCCTCTTCTTTCATAATTTTATCAATTTCCTTTTTATTTCTGTATACTTTATCATCTGTTTGTTTGTTGTCTACCAAAGCAATATTATCTTCCTCTTTAATTTTAGGTTCCTCGATACTTGTATTTTTATCTTCATTATTTTCTTCTAAATCAATTGGCGTGTCAAATGATAAATCCTCTATCATATCGTCAAATAAATCTGGCTTTTCTTCTTTCGTTTCAGTTGGCTTATCATCTTTAACAGACTCATCAAAAGAACTAAAGTCAATTTTAGTACTTGGCATTATAACACTTGAAGAAAGGGCTTCGCCTTCTGTTTCATCATCCTTATCTTTTAATATTTCTTCTACTGTTTTTTGTTCAGAAGCCTTAAGTTCATTTTCTTCAGCTTCCTTTTCAGCCTTTTCTTCAGCCTCTAGTTCTGCAATTCTAGCATCAATCTTCTTCATCATTTCATCAATGTTTAAATCGTCATTAGCAGGTGAAGATGGCGTACTATTTGCAGCTCCGAACGGATTAAAAGAAGTGTTTGTTTCTTTTGTTGAGTTATTAGTTGCACCATAGGCCGCTAAAGGATTACTGTTTTGAGCCGGAGCACCAAATGGATTAGACTGGTTAGAGCCAAAAGGATTTGGTGAGGTACCGAATGGATTTGGCGTTTGTCCTCCTCCAAACGGATTGTTAGCGCCAAATAATTCATTTCTTTTTTCATCCTTTTTCTTCTTAACGTATTCCCTTATGTCAAATAGTTTTATTGGCTGTTGTTCGTGCGTTGGAACTTCCGCTTTTGGTACGGATGCATTGTTTTTACCATATCCAAAATCAGTATCCCAGAATGGTAAGAATTTTGTCCTAAGTGGTGGAAGACGATGTTTTAAAACCAATACTTCGTTTTGCTTAAACCTTTGTAGTTCAGTTACCGTAATAAGTGGTCTTGTTTCTTCTTTTTTATCCTTACCTACCTTAACGATTTTATCACCACAAAGTTTACTAATTTCCTCCAATGCCGATAATTCACCAGTTAGCAAATATAAAATATTACCACAGTTACCACGAATTGTTTCGGCGTCTTCTTTACCATAAACTTGCACCAACTGAGCAAAGTTTTGAATTATCATAGTCATTCTAATCTGTCTTGAACGAGCTGCGGTAATCATCGTCGTAATATCTTTAAACTTAGGCATGTTAGCAAACTCATCAAGTAAGAAGTTAGTTCTAACAGGAAGTTTCCCACCATGTTTTTGCGCTACGGCAATCAATGACTCATAACATTGTTTTACAAATATCGTAGCCAAAGCATGGTACGTTGTTTTTTCATCTTGAATTATCATGAATACCACGGTTTTTCTTTGTCCTATCGTTTCCATGTCAAAGTCACTACGTGATAACATTTCCGCTAGGTTTTGAGTAACCGCAAATACCTTTATTTTTTGCTTTAAAACTGATAATACAGAGTTTTTTGTATCCTGCGGTGCATTAACCGTACCAAGTGCGTTAATCGCCGCTGGCGATGCTGGATCTTTCGTTTTAAAATATTCCTTAGCATAGGTAGAAGCTCCTATTTTTTCTTCACCAACTGTTATCATTAAGTTAACGGTTGAAATACTAATCTCATCTTCTGGAGCATCTTCAAACATACCAAGTGATAAACCTGTTAAGTAGTCAGCGGCCGAATTAGTCCAGAACGGATCGTCAGCCTTTTCATCAGTTGCAATGTTTATCGCCATATCATTTAAAAGCTCGTTTGCCTTGTCCTGATTACCTTCTTTATAATATTTATAAGGAAGTGTATATGGGTTCCAACAACTACCGTTTTTAGGATCACGAAAGTTAACAACTATTACATCATAGCCTAAATCCCTTAACATTTCACCATTTTTTTCATATATTTCACCCTTAGGGTCAGTAATAATCATTGATTCACCTTTTTTAGAAAGCAAATTAACCAATGGGTTTATTACCATCTGAGTCTTACCAGAACCAGTTGCACCAATAACTAGTGAATGAGACTCTCCATTATCTACGTAAACTAAATTTTTCTTTTTGTCATAAACTAGTGGAAATCCTGCTGCGGTAGCTTCCTTAGCAGTTAATTCAACTGGTTCTACGTTTTCAAAATTTTTGTACTCATCTTCCTTTGCAAACCTACCAAAACCATCTTCCTTTTTCCCTTGAACAATTCCAAATCCCTTTTCCATCGAAAAGAAATGGCTAGATACACTTGCCGTCAAAATAACTATTGCAAGTACCCAAAAAATTAAAGTGTATCCTAGTCTTGGTGGAAAAAAAGCCGGAATAAAATTAAAAGTCCAATCAATACCCGTTTCAGTTGTGGCCACACCTTCATCAGCAACATGATAAAAATTTACAACACATAAAGCAACAACGATCAAAAGTAGTAAACAAGCCCATAAAAAAGCTACTATATCTTTATGTTCGGCCCTAAATTTTAGCTTCATACAAAAGCCTCCTAACCCCTGTAGTAATATAATTACTCATATAAAAGTATTATACCAAATATTTATCATATTTGGTATAACTTTTATTAATAATCTAATTTATTTCTTTGATATTTTTTATACAAAACAACACCGACAAAACCAATTATAGCAAGTAAAGCAACAACTCCTACAACAACTAGCATAGTATTAATTGTCTTTTTCCTTGAAACATTAGCGTTATATTCAGCCTCACTTTGTTCCAATGCAGACTTACTTATTTTGAGGTAAAAACTTTTATCACGAGTGTTTTCATCATATCTCCAAATATACGTATTACCGTCTATTTCATCCGCGTTTTGCTCTTCTGCTTTTATTGGTAAAGTTATTTTAAACTCAATATCGTTAAGTGCCGGCCAATCACTACAATCAGAACAATAAGGTATGTATTCCGTATCATTACTTATTTCGTAGTAATAGTCATTTTCTATACAATTCATATGGTGATATACATATTGATTAAATAAAGTATCTTGAAAATAAGAACAAATATTATCATAAGTTTTATTCATTTCTGCACCACTTAAATCATCACCAACAATAGTTTCATAACTATAATCTCTATAATTTAGTGCTGCTAAATGTTGTTCCATTGAAAACTCTATCATTTCTTCTTTTGAATATGCATCTGATTCAAAAGTACTAGTATCAGTTAGTATCTGTACATTTTCCGTAGTCTTACCATTTGGTGCAACCGTAACCTCGCTCCTTACGGTACAACCTGATAAAAGTAAAGTAATAATTAAAACCGTTAGTACTAATTTAATTTTTTTCATATTTATCCTCCCTTATTGTACATCATAACCAAGCAAACCAGATGGTTCAAGTCTAGTACCACCCTTCCATATCTCAATGTGTAAATGACATCCTGTTGAATTACCACTAGTACCTGATAATCCAATCTTCTCTCCTTGTTTTACCGTTCTTGAACCATAGGTGTAAGTGCTACAGCCACCACTACCACATGAAGATGGATAAGTACTTTCCGTACCAAATTTAACATTATAACCAACAAATGATTTTAAATGTGATAAAACAAATCTGTATCCGTCTGTTGTAGTTATTTCAACCTCATTACCATAACTAGCTAACTTTCCATTTCTGGTAATCGTCTTAAAAGTTGCTGTTCCATCCGCTGGAGAATAAACTGCTGTTCCACAAGAAGCGCCTAAATCGTGATATTTATAATCATTAGTACTATTCCTACCATACATTTTAAGATTACCATTTTGAATTGGTGCGAAAAATTGCCCTTTAAGACCATTCGTGGTATCTATCACTTCACCTACTGCACCAGCTTCACTAGCAGCATCATTCATTGCTTTAATTTCTTCTGATTTAGGGCCATAAATAGCAAACCAACTATGTCCATCAAGCCAGTTTTTATCAATAAAATCTTCTATGTTATAAGTTCCTGTAGTCGATCTTTCCTCGCTGTATGGGTCAGCAACTTTAACCATGCCATCTTCAGTTGTTCCTCTTAAAACAATCCAATGTCCACCATTAGTAAACGGACTGTTGGCTTGTACGTTAGCGACGATTAACGCACCATCACGTATTGCAGCAACGGCATTGTTAGCGCCTTCTTTTGTATTAGCCAATTTTTCATATCTGAAACCATCATGACTATTAGCTATGTTAGTAAATAAAGAATCATATGTACCAGAGCCAACGGCACAACCACCATTATTTTGTGCTTCCTCATTTGCTGCTATTGGATCAAATGATGTATCATCAGAAAGATTTGCAATAAGCATTGCTAACGATGTCACACCACATCCAGATGAACATATTGAATTTGAACCCGATTCACAACTATCAGTATGGTCCGTCGCTCCACAAAATGCAACATGAGGATAATCAGTTTGATAGTAAAATTTAAATTGATCATCCGGAATTCCAAGTCCACTAATAGAACAAGTTTCTCCAGAAGCTATACTAGCATCTGCATAATCTCCCTGAACACTAATAAATGCATAGCTACTATACTGATCTCCAAGTATTTTATCATATGCAGTATTTCTATAATCAGACAATTCTTCGTGAGCTAAACAAGTACCTTTACTACAAAAATCACATACTCCAGTTCTACTTTGACAAAACGCACCAACGGTACTTTTCTTATCAGTATCATAAATATAATCGTTCTTAGTTGCTTCCCATGCTTCAGACATAAGTGCCCTTGTTGCATCGTCAATCGGACCTCTTTTTGCACCATTTATCTTGTCTTGACAACCAGTATCTATATCACAATAGTCTTGATCGTTAGTGTTAGCTCTTATTTGTATTACATAAGAACCATCATCCGTTTGTTTTACATCCCATCCCATAGAAGAGCTACGACCAATCGCGTAGCTTTTAGCTGCTACCATTTGCGCCTTAACCTTTTCTATATCTGATGTTGAACTAACTCCAATTTCTTCATAAGTAACACCCATTATGTATTTCTCCATACTTATAGGAGTAGAATACATACTTTCACAACTATCAACGTCAGATGTATAACAACTTTCTACCTTAACATCTACCAATATATTACTTTTTAACATTTCATCAATTTCAACAGTACCAATGGATGACATATTAACACTGCACACCGTATTATCAAAAAAATATCCTTCAAAATCATCTTTTTGATTCAACAAATCATCTATTATGGCATCAGCTAATTCCTCGGTATTGTCTACTCCATCGAATAGTTCTTTATAACCGGCATCCTTACTAAACCAAGTGTCTTTTAAATAAGTTGTAAGTGCCTCTTCACCACTTCGAGATTCCTTTAAAAGCTTTTTAAATTTGTTACGATATTTTCTTTCTCTAAACAATTCTAAATAAGGATCATCGTCCGTGTTATCATTTTGATTATCTTCAAGATCCCCATCACTTTCATCGCTGTTTTCTGCCTGCTCTGTTTCATCATAAACATCTTCGTCATCCTCTTGTTCGACATTAGTCTTACCTCTAAGGGAACCAACGTTACCATTTTGCATTTCTTCTATATATGGATAAAGAGTAGCAGCCATTGCATAAGTAGGATCTCCTGTTGGATATTTTTCTGTTATCTCTTTTAATTTATCAATTGTTTCTTGATCCACTTCCGAGTACTTACTATAGTTTTCTTCATTCTCTACTTCACCACCTACACCAGGAGAACCGGAAGCAAATAAACTTGGAACCATTATTACAATTACTAATATTAATAATAGCCCTGCAATAACAGCAAGCGTTATCCAGCCCGCAGGAGTCGACAAAAAAGATACAAGGGTTTTAGCCGCCGTTACGGCTTTTTTTGCTCCCTCTACAGCTTTTTTCCCTTTCTCAACAGCCTTTTTACCCTTATCTATTGCTCTTCCAGCTTTACTATTATTAAACCTGTTTTTAGCACCATTTTTTATTCCGTCTTTTGCTCTATTAGCAAACTCTTTTGGATTTTTAGGCCTGTTATTCCATCTGTCCTTTAAACTATTCTTATTTTGACCTGGTTTATTAGACGACGTTTTTTTATCATTTTTACTAGCAGAACTAGGCTTTTCATCTGATTTTTTACCATCATTTTTTTGTTCTTTTTTTTCTTCTGGCGCCTTATTTTTATCGCCAGAATCCTTTTTTTCCGGACTATTTTCCCTATCATTAGAGTTCTTATTATCATTTTTTTTGTCATCGTTTTTATTTTCTAAATCGTCTTTTTTCTGTTCTGGCTTTTTGTCATCTGTTTCTTTTTTTTCATCCGAATCAGTCTTTTTATCTTCTTTATTGTCTACGTCTCCATCTGTTTTTCCAGAGTCTTTTTCGCTTGAGTCTGCGTTATTAGATACATCGCTAGAATCTGATGGTTCAACTTCTGATGGGGCGTTTTCACTATTGCTTTCGTTAGCAGGGACATTTTCAGAAGATGGTGAGTTCAAACCAGAAGATGCATCGGCATCAGAAGAGTTTCCAGTAGCGACATCAGATGAATTATCTGATAATTTACCGCTTTCTGACGGCTCAGTATTTTTTTCAGAATCACCTGTTGATAAAGCATTATCTGTCGAAGAAGATAAATCCCCACTACCATCTACATTAAAATCCAAATTTTCAATTGTGACATCTTGAGGCTCAAGTTTGATATTTTCAACCTTCAATTCTACTTCGGCATCATCCAAACTCAAATTCTCTATATCATCATTATTATTTCTTTTATCAGCCATAACTTCACCGCCATTTACTATATAGAAAAATTATAACATAAAATGAGGTTAGTATCAAACTACAGAACCTATAATAAATACTTTATTAAGTAACAAGTCTAAATAGTCATTGTCTTCTATCTTTGAAATTGCAAACACTTTCTTTCCTAAGTCTTTTAATGATGAACCTATGTGATATAATTCTTTGTTATCAATAATTATAAATCTATCATGAAATATATTTGAATGTTTTATACGTAAGGTAGGATACTCACTATTAAACTTATTTACATCAGTATCTGTTAATCTACTTTTATTTTCATCCGTTATTAAAAGTATAGTTACATTTACTTTCTTCTTTGCTAATATATCAAGTGTTACTTTATCTACGTAATTATCTAT
>CALVIH010000027.1 GCA_944329445.1 uncultured Bacilli bacterium
TTTGTTGATAATTACATTTTACTAGACTTATCGCTTTTTTACTATATATATGTCTCACATCAATTGTAACACTACAGTTAACTAGTGTCAAAATTTTGTTAGTATGTTGAGAACTCATGATTAAAATGATATACTATTTTAAGATAGGAGTGTACCAGTAATGAAAAAGCAAAATATAATTATTGTTGGCGCGACATTATTAGTTCTAACGTTATCAATAGGTTATGCTATTTTTAGAACCAGTACAACGATAATCGGTAGTTCCGCTATAGTAAAGGATTTAAACATTATATTTTCTGATGTTGGGACAATAACGGAAGTTGGTAGTAAAGATGCTAAGGCAACGATTACTTCCGATAAAAAAAGGGTTATAATAAACGTTCCTAATCTTATGCATAAGGGAGCATACGCTTTAATTCCTATCACCATAAAAAATGATGGTAACATACCCGCAAGACTTGAATCAATATACGAATATGGTGCGTCGAACCAAGATGTAATCAATGTTTCTTATGATGGAATAGGAGTAACTGATAGCGTGTTGAACCCTAATGATACAATAACTTTCAACGTTAGGGTTTCGTGGGAGAACGACACCACAAGTGATTTTGAAAAAATTGAATTTATAATAAGGTTCAACTATGTTCAGGTGTAAGGAGGGATAAAATGAGTAAGATTGACCTTAAGAAGATTAATTTTAAGAACGTTGATCCTAAAAAAATTATTGTTTCTTTTTTCCTAGTTATTGCCCTTGTTGTTCAATTTTCTTTTCTTAGCTATTTATTTAAAGCGATAATGCCTGAATCAAACGCTAGTGATGAAAACGTAATAATGAGTTACACTCAACAAGGTAATTTGGATTATAGGGTATACTTAAAACCAAACGAATTTATTAGTAATGAATACTTAGAAGAAGGAGAAGCATATATCTTAGATTTGATTGACCATGTTAGAATAACTTCTTTATATAGTTTTAATTCTACTTCTAAAACCAATGTTGCAGGTACTAATAAATTAGTAGCAACTTTAAAAATATATTATAAAGAATCAAGCGATAAATCTCAGAATCCTGAGGTTATGACTAAAGAGCAAACGCTTGATGAAAAAGTTATTAATTTTACCGATGATAAATATAGCACTTTATCATCTTATGACATATACTTGGATGATTATTTAAAGATGGTAGAAGAATTTCAAAGTAAGGTTAAAATTTCAATTGACGCATATTTAGAAATATCAATGGAAAATGAGCTTTCTGGAAGCGTGGGTGGAGCATCTTATGACGGAAACTATGGTACGAGTCTTTCCATACCACTTAGTGAGTCGGTCGTTAAGATAGATAGTCAAAAAAACGATTCAAAAACTGAAAAAATATATGAGAGTGACCTTGTTAAAACCAACAAAACGGTCATGAGCTACATCGTAATTGCAAACGTTTTAACGTTTATTATAATATGTTTATTGTTAAGAAAACTATTTATGTTTACCAATAAGTCTGAATACGAAAGAACTTTAAATAAAATACTTAAAAACTATGATGATATAATAGTTAACACTAGTACTATTTTAGATGTAAATAAGTATAAATTAATTGAAATAGAGGAGTTTAAAGAAATTCTTAATCTTTCAAGGGAATTATTGTTACCGATTATGAATTATGAAGTTACTAAGGGAAAAGAAACTTGGTTTTATGTAATAAAAGATGATATTTTATATCGGTATGTTGTTTCGTATGAAGTATTGGAGAAGAAAAAACATGAAAAGAAAAGAAGTAAAAATAAGGAAGAAAAAGAATCTAACCAAAATAATATCTAATGTAGTGTTAGCTTCTTTTGTCATACCATTAGGATTTATTATTTATAAAATAATTGCTGCCCCGGTAAGTAATGATTTACATGTTGCAAACCTTAAGGTAAAAAGTGACTACGTATTAATGTTTATTCAGTGTTTGTTAGGAATAGTTGCACTTTTTATTCCAAGCATAATTTCAAAAAAGAAAAAAATTATGATTCCAAACACCATGTCTATTGTATACGTTATATTTTTGTACGCTGCAATCTTCTTAGGTGAAGTAAGAGATTTTTATTATAGGGTTCCTCACTGGGATACTATTTTACATACTTTTAGTGGAGCTGGAATTGGCGCTTTAGGTTTCTCCGTAGTAAGTTTATTAAATAAAAACGAGAACATAAAATTTAATTTATCTCCGTTTTTTGTGTCTTTATTTGCGTTTTGTTTTGCTGTTACGGTTGGTGTGTTTTGGGAAATATATGAGTTTTCATTTGATGGACTTTTAGGACTTAACATGCAAAAGTTCGCTTTGGAAAACGGAAATTTATTAGTAGGTAGAATGGCACTAAAAGATACCATGAAGGATTTAATTGTAGATACTTTGGGAGCATTTTTTATGTGTTTCATCGGTTATGTATCATTAAAGTACAAAAAAGGATGGATAGATAAGTTAATTATAAAAACTTCAGATGAAAAGTAATTTATTAAAAATTTAAATTTATGTTGTTAATTATTACAAAAAGTATTATAATATTTTTTGTAAATTGCCCTGTAGCCAAGTGGTAAGGCATCGGACTCTGACCCCGACATGCACTGGTTCGAATCCAGTCAGGGCAACCATTATATACGGCCCGTTGGTGAAGGGGTTTAACACATCGCCCTCTCAAGGCGACATTCACGAGTTCAAATCTCGTACGGGTCACCATTTAGGAATTAAGCACTAATTAAAGTGCTTTTATTTATATAAATGATAGGAGTTTTTATGATAATTAGAAAAGCAGAAGAAATTGATTTTAAGCAGGTGTTAGATTTACAATTAGAACTAGAAAAAACAGAGTGTAAGTTTGATTCTAATTTGGTAGAAGGATGTTATGACACCAACGAGGGGAAAAGAAGGTTAAAAAATAGAATCATGGATAAAAATCAGATTTTTTTAGTGGCTCAAAGTGATGATGAGATAATTGGTTTTATAGATGGTAGAATAATGGATGAGGCAATATGGTATAAAGAAAAGGTCGGAATATTAGAACATATTTGTGTAGGAAAAGAATATAGAAAAAAAGGTATTGCAATGTTATTGCTAAAAAAGTTTGAAGAAGAAATAAAAAAAATGGGAGCTAAATATATTCAGATACTTGCATTTCCTAACAATAACCCAGCGATAGATTTGTATAAAAAATATGGCTATAAAGAATATTCGGTTTACTATAGTAAAAAAATATAACATGCTAGCTTAACTTAAATGCAAATATTTGATATAATTTAAATTGCGAAAGGACGTGTTTTTATGACTAACAAAGACTTAGCGGATTTAATATTTCCTAATATAACCAAAACGATAGAAGATTATGAGGAAATGTATCCTAAAAGAGATTTACCCGATGACGCGGTGGTAACTCGTTTTGCACCAAGTCCAACTGGATTTGTACACATTGGACATATATTTTCTTCTTTCGTTGCAAATAAAGTTGCGAAAGATACAAATGGTGTATTCTTTTTAAGAATAGAAGATACAGATCAAGAAAGAATAGTAGATGGTGCAATAACTAACATTTTAAAGGACTTAAGTGATTATGACATAACATTCGACGAAGGAATGGTAAGTGAAACCGAAGAAAAAGGTTCATATGGTCCATACTTGCAAAGCAAAAGAAAAGAAATATATCATACTTTTATAAAGCACTTTTTAGAAAACGGTATGGCATACCCTTGCTTTTGTTCAAAAGAAGAACTAGAAGAAATAAGAACGGCACAAGAACGAAGAAAAGATAGGATAGGTTATTACGGAAGGTATGCTAAATATAGAAGAACTCCTATAGAAGAGTCTTATAACAGGATTAAAGCTGGTGAGAAGTTTGTTATAAGGTTAAAATCTCCGGGTGATTTCGAAAAGAAAGTTACCGTTAAGGACTTGGTAAGAGGTAACATAACTTTTCCTGAAAACGATATGGACATCGTAATTATGAAACAAGATGGACTTCCAACTTATCACTTTGCACATTTGGTTGATGATTATTTAATGCGTACAACGCATATTATTAGAAGTGATGAATGGGTATCATCGTTACCAGTTCATGTTCAGTTATTTAGTATGTTAGGAGTTAACCCACCTAAATATGCACATTTATCACCTATTATGAAAGATGATAATGGGACCAAAAGAAAATTATCTAAAAGAAAAGATCCTGAGTGTGCAATGCATTTTTATCATGAAAAAGGAATTCCAACAGAAGCTGTTAAACTTTATTTAATGACTCTTGCTAATACTAATTTTGAACAATGGTGGGATGCAAATAAGGATAAAACGATTGATGATTTTAAGTTTAGCTTTAGTAAAATAAGTAAGTCTGGTGGGCTTTTCGATATGGAAAAACTTAATAATATTTCAAAAAATTATTTATCCAGAATAAAAGCAACCGAGTTTTATGATATGTTAGTTAATTATACAAAAGAATATGATAAAGAATTTCATGAGTTAATTACTAAGTATAAAGATTTTACGATTGGTCTTTTAAATATCGAAAGAGAACAAAAAAAGCCAAGGAAAGACTATGCTTCATTTAGTGAGGTTAAAGAACTTGTTTGGTATATGTATGATGAGTTATTTGAAAAACATGAAAAGATTTACGAATTTAAAGACGTAAATGACAAAGAAGAAATTTTAAAGTTAATGAATACTTACGTAGAAAAGTACTATGATGAAAATGATGATCAAACTACTTGGTTTGAAAAAATAAAGTGTTTATCAGAAGAGTTTGGTTATGCAAGAGAAGTAAAGGAATACAAAGAAAATCCAAATAATTATAAAGGACACGTAGGAGATGTTTCGATGGTAATTAGAGTTGCTTTAACAACTAAGAGCATGACTCCTAATTTATATGACATAATGAAACTTTTTGGTAAAGAAAGAATATTAAAAAGAATAAAAGAATTAGAAGAAAACTTCTAATTCTTTTTATTTTTTTAGGGGAATTTTAAAAGAAACGTCTAAATATAAACATGGGAAGTAGTAAAAAAACTAATCATTGTTTTCCATTTTTTATGAAGAATAGAAAGTGGGTGATACTTATGAGGTTTAAATTTGAAATAAAGTTTACACCGAAACTAATCATCATATTACTTATAATGGTAATTTTGTTAATTATTATATAAGATAAGAAAAACAAGGTTAGTTTAAACTAGCCTTGTTTTTCAATAAACCAAAAATTTATATGGAAAACAACTAGTTAAGCTGCTTCCTTCAAATATATTATACATGATAACTTAAAAGTTATCAATATTTTTAAAGGAAAGTAAAATGCATAATATTAAACTTGATAAATATCAATTAAAAGCGGTTAAAACAAAAAGAAAAAACGTACTTGTATTAGCGGGTGCGGGAAGCGGTAAGAGTTTGACGATAATTAAAAGGGTAAAGTACTTAACACACACCTTAAAAGTGGATCCAAAAACAATTTTGTGTATATCGTTTACTAACGAGGCGGTAAATAGTTTGAAAAAGGATTTATGTGAGAAAGACGTTGATGTTATGACTTTTCATAAGTTAGCATTAAAAATGGTCGGAAGAAAAAAAGATATATTAACTGAGGATTTGTTAAAAGATGTTATAATTACTTCCTTTGATAATGATACTTTACTTGGGTTATATGAAATGAATAAAACGGATATGGTATATTTAATTGAAACTTTTATAAATTTATTTAAATCAAATAATTATACTTTGGATAAATTTTACGATTTTATTAATAAAGCGGACCAAAAAGAAAAATTATTATTAAAAGAAATTATGAAATGTTACATATGTTATGAATCATACTTAAAAAAAGAAAACTTAATGGATTTTAATGACATGATTAATGATGCTATTAAAAACGTTGATTATGTAAGTTTGAATTATAAATATATTATAATAGATGAGTATCAAGATACCTCCATAACTAAGTTTTTGCTGATTAAAAAAATATTAAAAAAATCGAATGCGTCTTTTTTTGCGGTTGGAGATGACTTTCAATCTATTTATAGGTTTACTGGTGCTAATTTAAAGATAATTACTGAGTTTAAAATGTATTTCCCGTTTGGAAAAATAATTAAATTAAAAAACACATATCGTAATCCAAACGAGTTAATTAAAGTTGCTGGTAAGTTTATCATGAAAAATAAAAAACAGATAAAAAAACGTTTACGTTCCTCAAACAAGAATAAAAATTGTATACAAATTGTTTATTATGACGATTTGAACGCTAAAATAAATGATGTTATAAAACAGGATAAAGTTAATAACTTGTTTATACTATCAAGGAATAATAAAGATTTGAATCAAGTTTCTGTAGAAGGTATTGAAAACAGAAAGCTAACGGTTCATAAATCAAAAGGATTACAATCGGATTATGTTTTTATAATTGGTTTGAATAACAACAAAAATGGTTTTCCAAACAAAATAAAAGATCATGAGATATTAAGATTGGTAAACAATCGTAAAGAGTATTATCCTTTTGATGAGGAGCGAAGACTTTTTTATGTTGCATTAACCAGGTGTAAAAAGAAAGTGTATTTATTTGTGCCTACGGGAAATGAGTCTATGTTTATTAAAGAGCTTAAACGGTATAAAAACGTACATATAAGACAAAACTAAATATGGGTGATACTATGTTTAGCAATTATAAAATTAATGGTAAAACACTTTATTTATACGTTGATGATAGGTGTGAGATTGGTACTTTTTTTAATAAAGATAAAGAGAGTAACATAATTCCTAAAGTAAGAAAATATATTAAGGAACATAAAATTAATTTTAACGGAACTAAAGTAGTTTTATTATTGGGTGGTTTAATGATTGGTACGGTTTATTTGAATTATAACTTAAAAGGTAATGATTATAATTTTTATGATGACAATAAATACTCATATAGTACTATTCAAGAAGATTATGCTGATGAAAGAATAGAAAAAGAGATTAATAAAATTGTTAATATGGCTAGCACTAATAATAATTCGAAATCAAACATTGCTATTACTTTGGATAGAACTAATGGTGAAAAACTACAAATTAATTTAGAGGATTATTTGGTTGGTGTTGTTGCTTCCGAAATGCCGGTATCTTTTAATGTTGAAGCCTTAAAGGCTCAAGCGGTAGTTGCCAGAACTTATACTATGAAATTAAAAGAAGCTAAGAAAACCATAACGGATAATCCATTAGTTCAGGTTTATAAAAGTAACGACGAATTAAAAAAAGAATGGGGTAATACTTATGATACAAATTATATAAAAGTTAAAAATGCGGTAGATAATACAAAAGGTATGTGTCTTAATTATGATGGTGATTTAATAGAAGCTATTTATCATTCGGTTAGTAATGGTTATACCGAGGATGCATCGTTTGTATGGAAAAATAATTTTCCATATTTAAAAACGGTTACTTCTCCATGGGATACTTCTTCACCAATGTACTTAAAAAGCGTAACAATTCCGTTTAGTAAAGTTTCGAGTGCTTTAGGTATAGATTTTAATAATTCATCAAAAATAGATGTTTTATCTAGAAATGAAAGTAACAGGATAACCAAGATAAAGTTTGATGATAAAGTGTTTACCGGCACTCAAGTAAGAGATTTACTTGGATTAAGGTCAGCTGATTTTGATGCGGTTGTTAAACAAAATGGCGTTTTATTTACAACGCGTGGATATGGTCATGGAGTTGGGATGAGTCAGTACGGAGCAAACGAAATGGCTAAAGCTGGATATGGTTATCAAGATATATTAAAACATTACTATCAAGACGTTCAAATTGCTAAAACTTATTGATTAAAGAGCTTAATTATGGTACAATTTCACTAGTATTATAGTGGAGGAGTACGTATGAAAACCAAAAAGAATTTCGGTATAAAAATTACGATTGCAATAATTTCTTTAATTGTTTTAGTTTTAGTTTGTTTATCTCCAAATTTAATAGGAAGATTAATTGGAAGTGTTAATTCCGTTGATACTAATTCTACTGAGCCAGTTAATACCGGGGTTGTCTTAAACTTGAATAAAACATATAGTTATTCTGATAATAACCCATTAGTAATGAAGGTATATAATGGTTCTAATACTGAGATTACCATAAATGGTATAATTTCTAGAAGTTATTGTACGTCCTCTTCATGTGATGCGTTTACGGTTACCAATTTAGATACTCCAATTACCATTAATCCTAATGAGGAAAAAGAATATACCATTACGTCTACTGATTCTTTAACTAGGACTGGTTTAATTGAAGCAGGTGTTCAATACAGCATGAAAACCATGGAAAACGAAACAGAAGTTACTAAAACTTACAATATTGCTAGTACTTCAATCGAAATTCCAGGTGATATTCCTGGGGATTTAAACAGTACAAATTCTAATACAACCGAAAATGATAGTAAGGAATTTACGTTTACTGGAGCGGATGAATCAGGAAAAGATAATATTTATGTAAAAATATCTGATGCCAATATACATATGGATAAAAGTGAAAAGTTAGAAGATTTAAACGTTTATTATAGTATTAGAAGTAGTTTTGGAAACAAGTGGGAATATGAGCATCCACAAAATGAAAATTCAACAACAAATAAATTAATGTTTAATGAACAAAACAAATCAAACATTAAATCATATTTTTCATACGTTTCTCCATCAAAATCAATAAAAGGAACTGGTTCTTTTGAATATGGTAATCAATTTAAGCTAGTTGGCGCTCCAAATAATATGTATTCTAATGTTGATGTTGTATTAGGATTTTATTTTAGACAATATAAAGACTCTATCTTTGGTGTTGGTGGTTATGAATATTGGTCTGATGAGGCTACACCTTTTTCATCAAGTGAAATACCGCATTTTACTTTGACGGTATATGATAAATCTAATTTAAAAACGGCAATTGCAAACGGAGTTGAAAAAATTGAAAAATCTGATGAAGAAGTAGAAAATGATAGTTGGCTTAACTACGTAAATATCATTAATACCGCTGTAAATTTATATCAATCCAGGGATAAATATGTATATTATTCAAGCGTTGATGATGCTTTTACGTCAAACGGAATTTCAAAAGAGGTAACACAATCTGAAATTGATAACATGGTAGACTTGTTAAATAACACTTCAATAACACCAAAAGCTGAGGCTGATTATACAAAATATAATGAGTTAATTAGTTTAATACAATCTAAAAAAGAAGAGTGGTACACTCCTGATTCTTATGCAGAATTTAAAATGGTATATGATAAAAGAAGTAATTATGAAAACCTTTCGAGTGCGTATCAGTTAAAAGTAGATAACTACGTTAATGAACTTCAAAGTGCGTTTGATAAACTAGTTATGTATGATGCCGATTATACCTTGGTAGATGTAGCAATTAAGAGTGCAGAGTTGGTTGTTAATAAAACCGAAGATGGCAAATATGATTTATATACCGAAGAAAGTTGGAACAGACTTCAAGAAGCAATAAAAAGCGTTGATAGAAGTTTAAAAATAGAAAATCAAGACGTGGTTGATGGTTATGCTAAAGCAATATCAGACGCTCATGCTTCTCTTGAAATAGCGCCTGCTAATTATGGGGAGTTAAACGCATTAATATCTTCATATAAAGACTCAGAAGCCTATAAAAATAATTGGTATACCGATGAAACCAAGATGCCAGTTGATGAGTATTTAGAAAATGTTAGTGATGATAAACTTATAACGGAGCAAGATGTTGTTGATAAGTGGGTAGAAGAATTAGAACCATTAATCGATGCATTAAAGCTAAAAAAGGCTTTGGGATACTTAGATAGTGATAATTATGTACCTTTTGAAGGCGCTTTATCAATAGAGGGCTACATGAATATTATCAAGAATCTTGACAAGAGTTTATATACTGATGAAGGTGTAGAAATAATTGACATGATGATTGAAATGTACGAGGCAGGTACAGATGAGATGTTTAACCTTACCATAGATAGACAAGATGAAATGGATGAGTTTTTACGATCATTTGATGTTCTTATTAAATATCAATTAGATACCATTAAACTACCGGGTGATTACACAGAGCTTTGTGAATTGTATGAAAAAGCACTTTTAATAAACCAGGATTATTATGAGGATGTATCAGAGTTAAGGCAAGCACTATGGGATATAAACTGGGATTATAAAATAGATGAACAAGATGAAATTGATGCATCTGTTCAAAGGCTGCAAGAAGCTATGGATAATTTGGTTATGAAAGATGCCGATTACACGGACTTTAATGAGGCTTATGAAAAATTATCTAATCTAAATTCTGCTTATTACGTAGATTTTAGCGATGCAGAGGCTGCTCTTTTGCAAGCTGAAGATGCTATGAATTTAAAAATTGATGAGCAGCAAAAGGTAGACGATGCAACGAACGCCTTAAATGATGCGTATTCTAAACTTGTTTTAAAGGATGCGGATTATAGTCAAATTAATACTTTAAAAGCGGTTATAGCAGGACTAGACAAGAATAAGTATACTAATTTTGAAACGGTTGAAGAGGCTCTAAACAACGTTGTTTATGGTAAAAAAGCTGATGAGCAAGATGTTGTTGATGAGATGTATGGAAAACTCAAAAACGCGTATGATAATTTACAAAAAACAAAAGCTGATTACTCAAAATTAAATGAGGCCGTTGCAAATGCTAAAAGGTATGAGTCTAATAAGGATAATTATACAAATTATAGTGATTTAGAAAAGTTAATTAACGAAATAAACTATAATTTAACCTGGGAAGACCAAGATGAGGTTGATGCTTTAGCAAGCAGAATTAATGAGGCGATTAACAATTTAAATAAAAAACCAGCAGATTATTCGGCTTTAGCTAACATATTATCAAAGATTCCTAGTGACTATTCAAAATATGATAATACTCTTAAAAATGAGATTAATACATATTTAGATTTGGTTAAAAAGTTATCTAAGAATCTAAAGTATGATGAACAGTCATTAATTGATGAATTAGTTGTAAAAGGTAATGCCTTACTTCAAAAAATATCAAATGCTAACGTAGAGGATGGAAACGTTATTAATAATGATCAACCTTCCATTAATACTGATGTTATATTAAGTTATTTAGAGGTTAATGGAACTAGGGTGGACATTTCAAAATCACCATTTAAATCTACCGTAGCGTATAATGTATCAGAGGCTAAAATATCAGTTGGTTTAGCATCTAATGATAGTACTAGTAGAGTTTATGGTGGAAAAGTATTAGTACCAGGAGATAACAACGTTACTATAATAATTACTACCAAGGATAATAAAACGTACACTTATAGTCTTGTTATAACAAGACTTACATCAAGTAATTACTTGAGCGATTTAAAGGTAAAAGGAAGCAACATTGAGTTTAATAAGAATAAAGAAGAATATAATGTTAAAGTAGATAAAAATACTGATAAACTAGATTTATCTACCATTACCGAAGATGAAAATGCTAAGGTTACGATAAAAGGTAACGAAAACCTTAAGAACGGAAGTAAGGTAACGATTGAGGTTGAATCAGAAGATGGAAGCGTTAGGGTTTATACGCTAAACGTTCAAAAACCTGGTTCGGTTGATGCTAGAATAATAATAGTACTTATAATGATTTTGGCAGTAATCGCTGGAATATTTAGATACATTCAAGAAAGAAGACGAATAAATAAAGAAAACAACGTTTAATAAGCGTTGTTTTTTTGTTTGTTTGAATTATGTTTTGTCGAACGAATTAAATAATATAACGAAATTCCTCTTAATAATATTTACTAAGGAGGAATTATGAACAAATACAATATCAATGGACTTAGTGATAAAGAAGTTATAGAATCTAAAAAAAAATATGGTACTAACGAATTAGAAAATAGTAAAACAAATAATTTTTTTTCCTTACTTATTGAGTCGCTAGGAGATCCAATAATAAAAATACTTTTAATAGCGCTTGCAATAAAAACGGTGTTTTTATTCAGAGACTTTGACTGGTATGAAACCCTTGGAATCTTAATAGCAATTTTTTTGGCATCTTTTATTTCAAGTATTTCTGAATATGGTAGTGAAAAAGCTTTTAATAAACTCCAAGAAGAATCGTCAAAGTTGAAGTGTAAAGTAAAACGTAATGGTAAATTAATCGAAATTAATACTTCTTTAGTAGTTAAGAATGATATTGTTATGTTAGAAGCAGGAGACCGGGTTCCGGCCGACGGAATTATAATAGAAGGTAGTGTAAGCGTAGATGAATCCTCAATAAATGGTGAATCAAAAGAGGTTCATAAAGAAAAAGTATCACATGGTAAAATAACCGAAAAAAATAAACTTTTTAGGGGAACGGTAATATATTCTGGAATGGCAACTCTTCTTGTTCAGCAAGTTGGTAAAAATACTTTTTATGGGAGAATTGCTAGTGAGCTTTCAGAAAAAACAGGTGATAGCCCACTTAGAATAAGACTTAGGAATTTAGCTAAAATAATTAGTACCTTTGGATACATAGGTGCTACTTTAGCTTCTGTATCATATCTTTTTTCAGTTATTGTGGTTGATAATAATTTTGTAATAAGTAATATAATAGATACCATAACAAACGCAAACGTTATGATAGAACACATAATATACGCTCTTACTTTAGCGGTAACCATAATAATAGTTTCTGTTCCAGAGGGGCTTCCTATGATGATTACCCTTGTTTTATCTTCTAACATGAGAAGGATGCTTAAAAATAACGTTTTAGTAAGAAAGATGGTAGGAATAGAAACCGCTGGTAACATTAACATTCTTTTTAGTGACAAGACTGGTACTTTAACAACGGGAAAGCTTACTTGTAACAAGATAATTGACGGTGGGTTAAAAGAGTACAACAATGAATCGGATTTAAAAAATAATGGTTATGCAAAGATACTAAAAACATCAATGGTCGTAAATAACATGGCCTCTTATGATGGCAAAGAAATAATTGGTGGTAACACAACAGATAAATGCATGTTATCTTTTTATAAACCCTTTAACGTAAGTGGTGTAAACATAATTAAACAAGTACCTTTTGATAGTAAAAACAAGTACATGATAACCGTTATAGATGATAAAAACGTTAGAAATTTAATAAAGGGTGCGCCAGAGTTATTATTAGATGATTGCAAATATTACTTTGATGAAAACGGAAGGAAAGCTCCTTTTTTAACAAAGACAAAAATTAAAAATAAAATAGCCGAAGCCACTTCCAATGGAATAAGGGTTATTTTACTGGCTACTAGTAACCATATAACAGAAAAACTATTTAAAGATTTAACTTTTGTTGGCATTGTCCTTATTAAAGATAAGGTGAGAAAAGAAGCAAAAGAAGGGATAAAGTTAGTTTCGAACGCTGGTGTTCAAACCATTATGATAACGGGTGATAATAAAAAAACCGCTACTTCTATAGCTAAGGAAATAGGACTCATTAATAATGGTGACGATGTCGTTATGACATCAAGTGAATTAAATAATACAACTGACGCTGAGTTAAAAAAGATTATTCCTAATTTAAAAGTTGTGGCAAGAAGTCTTCCACAGGATAAAAGTAGATTAGTAAGAATAAGTAGGGAAATGGGATTAGTTGTTGGGATGACTGGTGATGGAGTTAATGATGCACCCGCCTTAAAAAAAGCAGACGTTGGTTTTGCGATGGGATCCGGTAGTGAGGTTGCTAAAGAAGCAAGTGACATTGTCATATTAGATAATAATTTTTTATCTATTAGTAAGGCTATTTTGTTTGGAAGAACAATTTTTAAAAGTATTAGAAAATTTATTATATTTCAGCTAACGGTAAACATCTGTGCTTTAAGTATATCAATCATCGGGCCTTTTATCGGAGTAGATACTCCGGTTACGGTAATTCAGATGCTTTGGATAAACATGGTTATGGACACACTAGCAGGCTTAGCATTTGCGTTTGAACCACCACTTAAAGAATACATGAAAGAAAAACCTAAAAAGAAGGACGAAAGCATCATGAATTCATACATGATAGGAGAAATAGTAATAACTGGTATTTATACTACCATTCTTTGTATTTTCTTTTTGAAGGCTCCTTCCATTACAGATTTGTTTAGTAGTCAAGCCTCTTTTATGACCGCGTTTTTCGGATTGTTTATTTTTGCGGGTATATTTAATTGCTTTAACGCGCATACAAGCAGAATAAACATCTTAGCACACCTTTTAAAAAATCATATGTTTATTGTTGTTATTGCTTTTATATCGATCGTGCAAATAATTTTAATATACTATGGTGGCAGTATGTTTCGCACCGTACCACTTACTATAAATGAATTTTTAATAATGATTAGTTTTTCATTTACTGTTGTTCCGGTTGATATATTAAGAAAGATAATATGTAAAAAGCGTAGCAAGACCTTTAGTGTGTAG
>CALVIH010000028.1 GCA_944329445.1 uncultured Bacilli bacterium
ATATTGAAATAGAATGGAATTTTGAATTTTAGAAAGAAATAATAAATTTGGATTTTCTATGTTCCTGCACATGGTGGCTCAGATCCTGGAGCATCAAGCGGGGATATAATAGAAAAAGATTATACGCTTAAAATTTCTAACTACATGTATAACAGGTTTAAAGAACTTGGAATACCAACTTTTATTACAAGAACAACTGATACTACTTTAAATCCAACAGACAGAATAAATACGATAACTCCTTATGTTTCAAGTAGTGATGACATTGTTATCTCTAATCACTTAAATGCTGGTGGTGGCGATGGTGCGGAAGTTGTTTATGCGCTAAGAAATAATGATATGCTATCTAAAATGATTCTTGATAACATAGAGGCAACTGGACAAAACATAAGAAAATGGTATCAAAGAAGTTTACCATCAAATCAAAATCAAGATTATTATTACATAATCAGAAATACCTCACCTGCTGAATCGGTGTTAGTTGAATATGCTTTTTTGGATTCTACGAAGGATGATAGAAATCAAATTAGAAATGATTGGGAAAAATGGGCTGAGGCGGTTGTTAAAGCCGTAGCAGAATACAAAGGTTATAACTATGTTGCACCAGGAGGTAACACCGTTAATGATACTTACACGGTTCAAAAAGGGGATAGTTTATGGAGCATTGCTAAAAGGTTTAACGTTGGTGTAAACGAAATAAAAAGTGCTAATAATTTATCGTCAAACCTAATAAGTGTGGGGCAGCAGTTGGTTATACCTGGAGTAGCACCATCAGATCAGACAAACGTAACGTATGTTGTACAAAAAGGAGATAGTCTATGGTCAATTGCAAATGCTAATAACATAACGGTAGATGAACTAGCTAACCTTAATGATTTAGCAACTAATACCATTTATGTTGGTCAGGTATTACAAATACCGAACACGGGGAATAGTGGTATAACAACGCCAGATGTTGACACGGTTTATATAGTACAAAAAGGAGATACTTTATATTCGATTGCACTTAAGTATAACACTACACCTACTGCCATTATGAACAAGAATAATTTAACTAGTAACGTTTTAAGTGTTGGTCAAACGTTAACTATACCTGGTGATGTTGAAAGTACTGGAAATGATGATGACGTTATAAACACGAACACTTATATTGTTCAAAGGGGAGACAGTTTATATTCTATTTCAATGGCTTATGGAGTTTCGGTTGATGATTTAAAGCGTGCTAATAACTTAACAACCGACGTATTAACTATTGGTCAGCTTTTAACAATTCCTACTGATATAGAATCTAGTAATGGTGGTACAACATCTAATCTTTACGTCGTTCAAAAAGGGGATAGTTTATGGAGTATTGCCAATCGTTTTGGCGTTAGTATAAACGCTATTAGAATGATGAATAACTTAAATTCTGATATATTAAGCATAGGTCAAACCTTAATTATTCCGTAAAAAAACTTATCATATGATAAGTTTTTTTAGTGTAATTCTTTACAAACACCCCTAGCAGGTTCATAAAAACAATGGTTTTTATATTTTCCGGCGTTAGCTTGGTTATACCAGGTTGTCTTACATGTGTTACCACTTCCAGGAGCATAAAACCATAGTGCGTTTGTTGCCGGATGAAAGTATTCTCCCCTAATTATTCTTTTGGCTAAGTTTTTTTCAGCAGTTGTAGAAGAACTTTGAAATAAAGCACTATTAGTACCTGAGAAACCACCAGGTGATTGGTATACCATGTCTTGTATTGAACGTACGTTTTTAAAGTCTAAGCAATTTGCAATAACTCTGTTAACGCCAACATTTCCAACCATTAACATACCAAGGTTACCTTCGCCAAGTGCTTCTGCACGCATTAATCTTGCAAGTAGATCCAGCTCTTTTTCCGTGTATTTAACTATCAATATAATCACCTAATTAAATATATGCAAAAAAAGAAACCACTATTAGGTTTCTGTCGTTTTTTTTACGGTAGTAATCGTTGTTTTTGTTTTATTATCATTTTTATCAACATTATCTTCTTTATTTTTAAAAGAAACGAAAATTGAAATTGCTAAAAATACGATACCAAGTATGATAAAGACCACATCTCTTATTATTCTGTATTTTAGTTTTTCTTCTTTTGCTTTTTCAACTTGTTTTTCAAACGTCATATAATCACCCCATTACTTATATAATATCATAAATAATGGTTTATAAATATTAAAAATTATATTGGTAATAATAGTTTTTGCCCGATGGATAAATTATCAGATGTTAATCCATTTAATTTTTTGATGTTATCAACGGTCGTATTATACCTGTTAGCGATCACCCACAAACTATCTCCTTTTACAACGGTGTAATTAGTAAAACTAGAACTGCTAGGTATTATTAGTACCTGACCAATTTGTAAGGTATTTGAAGATAAATTGTTGACACTTTTAATTTTATCTACCGTGGTGTCATATTTGTTGGCAATTGCCCATAAACTATCTCCTTTTTTTACGGTGTACGTTATTTCCGTTTGTCCGGGTACACTATTACTTGGAATTATAAGCGTTTGGCCAATGGATAGGTTATTCGAGGTTAAGTTATTAGCCTTTTTTAGTTCTTCAACACTTGTACCATATTTATTAGCAATAGCCCACAAACTATCTCCTTTTACAACGGTATATATGTTTTTTTCTGAAGTATTGTTATTTTCACTATCATTAGAATTAGGTAGTTTTAATAATTGACCAATTTGTAAAGTGTTTGAGGATAGGTTATTAAGTTTTTTTAATTCGTTTACACTGGTGTTGTTTTTACTTGCGATACTCCACAGACTGTCACCTTTTTGAACAACGTAGTAGCCTTCTAAATTAGCTGGTGTATAAGTGACTCCAGCGTAATCCGCAATGGATTTTACCACTGCTTCTCCAAGCGTTTTATAGTTGTTTTTTAAGATGTTTGCATCACTTTCGTTTCCAACGTATCCGTAATCTATTACAATCGTTTGGTTATTAGCGGTGTTCCTTATTAAATAATCATCATCCAAAGCGGTATCATCACTGTTTCTTAGTTGGTAGTATTTTATTACTGTTTGCCCTACGTCTTCTAAATTACCAGCGATACTTGCAGCAAGTCTACTATTACTTCTTAAGGGATACATTATTTCCGCTCCGTTATCATTTCCGCTATTTAAACGGTTTGAGATCACGATTATGTTATTACCGGTACCATATGTGTTCTTAATTATTTCTACTCTTTGACTATCACTTAATGTTTCATCACTATCTCTAATTAAAAAGTTTTCTATTCCTAAATCATTTAAACGTTCACTTATGTATTTTGAAATTGAAAGAGTGTAATCTTTTTCTATTATTCCGTTTCCTGTTGCACCACTATCACTTCCACCAGCCGCTGCGTCAATCGCTACTTTGTATGCCATAAAATCATCCTTTCTTAAGATAATTTTATGTAAATAAAAATAAATTAAAACAAATATACATTTATTAGGAGGTGCTATTATGTTAGCAATTGTAACGTCTGATAAATGTTACGTAAGTTATTTATTAGAAAAGTTAAATTATTCTAAAGAAACAAGTCCTAATATGACCGAGGTTTATAAATGTGATTATAAAGGGCATGAATTCTTAATCTTAGTAAGTGGATACGGGAAAGTAAACATTGGAAGTGGCTTAAGATTTATATGTGATAATTATAACGTTAAGGCAATTTTGGTAGTTGGAACGGCCGGAAGCATAACCGATATGAATGATATTTTTTCAGCGGTAGTCCCAAGGTCATGCTTACAGTTTGACGTCGATTTTATGCCGAATGGATATGGTGCCGGACAAATACCTAAGGTTGATAAAGCATTGTATAAGACGGATGATGACTTGGTTGGATGTTTGCAAAGATCGTGCAATTCAGCCGGGGTAAGTTATTCAAATGATTTAATTGCAACGTCTGATATGTTTGTTACCAACTATAACTTATCTAATAGTATAAGAAGGGAATATAATGCTGGTGCGGTAGATTGTGAAAGTGGTAGTGTAGGGGAATTTTGTCATATAAATGGTATTGCTTATGCTTGTGTAAAGGTTATTTCTAATTTCTCTAACAATAATGGTATTAAACAATATAATTTATACGACGAAGAATCAACCAGAATACTGCAAAGAATAACTTATAAATTTATAAAAGAATTTTACGAAGCATAAAAAAGAAGAAATAAACTAAACTAATAGTGGTGATAACATGAAAAAAATAAATTGGAAAAGGTTAATTATAATAACGATAATTACTTTTATCGTAGGGAGCTTTTTTAGTTGGTTTACCATGAATAACATGGATACTTTTAAGGAATTAGAAAAACCGATAAACGTTCCTGGAATATTATTCCCGATCGTATGGAGCATTCTTTATTTATTAATGAGTATATCTTGTTATATAATTACTGAATCAAATGATAAAAACAAAGATAAGGCTATTATATGGTATGGTATTCAACTTGTTATTAACTCTTTATGGAGTTTAATATTCTTTGGTTTTGGAGCATATTTGTTGGCGTTCATATGGATAGTTTTACTTGCTGTATCAGTTATTATCATGATGGCTAAATTTTATAATGTTGATAAAAGAGCAGCTTACCTAAATATTCCTTATATATTATGGATATTATTCGCGGCTTATTTAAATTTTGGGATATACATCTTAAACAGATAGATTAGATTCTATCTTTTTTTATTAAGAATTATTAAAAAATGCTCAATTTTCCTTGTTTTGTTGTATAATATATCACTAAAGAGGGTGGTTATATTGGCATATATTGAATTTAAAAACGTAAATAAAGTATACCAAATGGGTGAAGTAAAGATAAAGGCGCTTAATAAAACTTCTTTTGAGATAGATAAAGGAGAGCTTGTTGTAATACTAGGGCCATCAGGAGCGGGTAAAACAACTTGTTTAAACATATTAGGCGGAATGGATACCGTAACTAGTGGTGATGTCATAGTAGATGGCAACAACATCACTGATTATACTGAAAAAGACCTAATTATGTACCGTAGAAATAATATTGGGTTTGTTTTTCAATTTTATAACTTGGTGCAAAACTTAACGGCACTTGAAAACGTTGAGCTAGCGGTACAATTATGTAAGGATCATTTAGAGCCTAAATCAATACTAAACAAAGTTGGGTTGAAAAACAGAATGGATAACTTTCCTTCTCAATTATCGGGTGGTGAGCAACAACGTGTTGCAATCGCACGTGCCATTGCTAAAAATCCAAAACTTTTACTTTGTGATGAACCAACGGGAGCATTAGATTATAAGACAGGAAAACAAATTTTAAAGTTGTTAGAACAAACGGCAAGAAAAGAAAACATGACCGTAATAATAATTACCCATAATGCTGCGATAGCACCAATGGCGGATAAAATAATAAAGTTTAGAAACGGAAGCGTAAGTGACGTAGTGATAAATAAAAAACCTAAAAGTATTGATGAAATAGAGTGGTAATTATGAAAAATAGAATTAATACTACGTGTTTTAGAGAAATAAAATCATCTTTTAAAAGGTTTTTATCACTTATTATAATGAGTATGCTTGGGGTTGGTGTTTTCGTTGGTATCTCAATGGCGGCACCTTGTATGATGAAATCGGTTGATAAGTATTATGACGATGCTAATTATTATGATGTAAAACTTATTTCAACGCTTGGATTTACTAGTGATACGGTTAATGAAATAAGTAAATTGGATTCCGTAAGTGAAGTTTATATGACAACTTCAAAGGACGTTTTAATGACGGCTGGTAAACAAGAGCCGGTAGTTAAGTTAATCGCTTTAAATGACGATGTTAATAAAATAGAAATAACATCCGGAAGAAAGCCTAAAGAAAATGACGAAATAGTAATTGAAGAGGCGATGCTTGACCGTAATAATTTAAAAATAGGGGACTTTGTTAGCATAGTAGATGATGATGGTTTTAAAGAAACTAAGTTACGAATAGTTGGAACCGTTAAAAGCCCACTATACATAAATAGTGCAACATCTTCATCAGATAGGGGTAACACTAGCTTAGGAACTGGTAAGATAAATTATTATGCATACATAAACGAAGATAATTTTAACCTTGATTATTATACGGAGGTTTATGTTACCGTAAAAGGTGCAAAAAAAGAAATAACTAACTCTGATGAATATAATAAACTTATAAATAATGCCATAAAAGAAATAGAAAGTATTAAAGAAACTGGGCAAGATGCTAGGTATGATGAAATATATACCGCTTTAAATAATGAGATTACAAAAAATGAAAACGAAGGCCTAGATAGATTAAATAGTGCCAAAAAAGAATTAGATAGCGCAAAGTTAACGCTTGATAACGGAAAAGAAGAGTTAGATAATACTAAAGTTTTACTTGATAACGCAAGTAGTGAACTTTCATCTAATAAGGCATCTTTAGATACTTTTAAAGTAGAGTTAAATAACGCAAACGAAGAACTTATAAATGCTAAAAATCAAATTGATTCTGGTATAAATGAAATTAATAATAAACTGAAACCATATAACATAACTTATGATGATATATTATCACTTGATAGTACTTTATATAATGAAGAAGTAACCAAACCTATTATAATTAGTTTAATACCTACTAATTTACCAAATTACGATGATGCAATAAGTGGTATTAACGA
This sequence comes from uncultured Bacilli bacterium, assembly GCA_944329445.1. Taxonomy (GTDB): domain Bacteria; phylum Bacillota_I; class Bacilli_A; order RF39; family UBA660; genus Aphodocola. Next base: position 6,668 of record CALVIH010000028.1, read on the forward strand.
GGTATATGCTTTAGGACTTGATGATAAAATAATTGATTTTGTTAAAGGGGACATAACAAAAGAAGAACTTATAAATAGTATTCCAGTGGATAGTAACAATTACGATTTAATGGTAAACGCTATAAATACTTTATCTTATTTATTAGAAAATGATTATTTTTCTGATCCTAACAACGTTGATACCATAATTAATTTAATTCCGTCTGATACTCCTAATTATGAAGAAATAGTTGGAATATTAAAGCTTTATCGTGATAACATAAATGATATAGATAATTTATATAGTGGTATAAATAAGATAGAAGAAGCTAAAGAAGAGTATGATGCTGGTTTGGCGTTATATAACGAAATGCAAAATAAATATAATGATGCCTATAATTTATACGTTAATTATTATAATGAGTATCAAAACGGGCTTGCTTATTATAATAACGGACTATTAAGTTATAATAGCAACTTAAATTTATATAATTCTAGCTTGCAAGAGTATTACAATAGTAGAGCCTTGTTTGAAAACAAAATTAGTGATGCTAAAGAAGAACTTGTTAATTTACCTAAATGTACTTGGTATGTTTATGATAGATTAGATGATAGTGTTTACCAAGAGTTTATTAATGATAGTAATAGTATTGCTAACTTATCAAAGGTGTTTCCTACCATTTTCTTTGTTGTTGCTATTTTAATTAGTCTGATTTCCATGTCTAGAATGGTTGAAGATGACAGGGGAGAAATAGGAACGTTAAAATCATTAGGATTTAGTAATAGACACATAAGAAAAAAATATATTTTGTACGCCTTTTTAGCTTGCTTTATAGGATGCATAATTGGATCAATACTAGGATTTTTCTTACTACCTATGTATATTTGGAACATATATAAAATTATATTTGACATACCTGTTTTTTCGTTGGATTATAATCCTATTTACGTAATAGCAGGATGCTTAATAGCAATAATATGTATTTGTGGTACCACTATTTTAACGATAAGAAAAGTAGTAAAAGAAAAACCATCAGAATTAATGAGACCAAAGGCTCCCGCAAATGGAAAAAGAGTTCTTTTGGAGAAAGTTCCGTTTATATGGAAAAGATTAAAGTTTTCTAATAAAGTAATCGTAAGAAATATATTTAGGGATAAAAGAAGAGTTATTATGACCATCGTTGGTATTTTAGGATGTACTGGATTAATTCTTACTGGTTTTGGTATAAGGGATTCAATCGTTGATATTCCAACTTATCAATATGAAAACGTATTTAACTTTGATAACATGGTTTACCTAAACGAAGGTGTAACTGATGAACAGATAAATACGTTATTCAATAATAATCATATTAAAAGCACGTTAAATACCAACATAACGACTGGTACTTCGAATGGTTATAGTGTAAATATTTTAACTACTCAAGATGAGTTGAATGGTATTCTAAGTTTAAATGATGTTAAAACTAAAGAAAAACTTGAATTAGAAGATAATAAGGTAGTAATATCGGACAAATTAGCAGATTTAACTAATACTAAGGTAAATGATAAAATAACATTTGAAGATGCAAACGGAATAAGTTATGAGTTTACCGTGTCTGATATATGTGAAAATTACGTTGGACATTATGTTTTCATGAATAAAAAGACTTATGAGAATAACATCGGTAATTATAGTACTAACGTAGTGTTCGTTAAAGCAACTGATGATAAATACGAAGAAGAAATATCAAGAAAATTATTAGATAGTGAAGAGGTCATGACCGTTATTTCTACCGAAAGTACGATTAGAACGGTTGATGATATGTTAAAGTCACTTGATAGTGTGGTTGTTATATTGATAATATTATCAGCTTGCTTATCATTTGTAGTACTTTATAATTTATCTTACATAAATATAAGTGAAAGAAAAAGAGAAATTGCAACGCTTAAAGTATTAGGTTTTACTAACAAAGAAGTTGATAATTACATTAATAAAGAAACTATTATATTAACAATTATTGGTATAGCGTTTGGGCTTGTATTTGGCATTTTCTTAACCAACATAATAATTAATACCGTTGAAATAGAAATGGTAAGGTTTATTCGCCATATAAACGTTTTGAGCTTTGTGGGTTCTGCGTTAATAACAATTGTGTTTACCTTAGTAGTAAACTTAATTACCCATTATTCACTAAAGAAAATAGATATGATTGAATCTTTAAAGAGCGTTGAATAATAAAAATAGTGCTTAAATAAAGCACTATTTTTTTAGTTTATATACTGGACAATAAGGATATATCATATTTTTATTTTCTGTAGTGGCCTTGGTAGCATCACTTAGATAAATTATTTCTTTATCGCAGTATTCTGATAATTTCTTAGCAAATGTTTTTACATAGTTTTTTAAATCTTTAAATTCACTAGTTTCAATGGAATTGTACATTTCATTAAGTTCTTTATCCTGAATAACAAAGTCTTTAAAATATAACTCGGTAATGAATCTTGCTACTTCTTCATTAAAGTAAGAAATGTTATGATTAAATATTTTATTTTCATCCTTATCACTAAAACTGTAATGAATTGTATCTATTGCTCCAAATTTTACACCATCAAACATGAAGTTTGATAACATATCATATCCTAAAATATGTTGTTTGCTAATTTCTTTAGTGTCTTCTGTAAAATTATTGATGGCTTTTAAGAGTAATGATAACGTTACCGAAAGAGGATCTATGTAATTTACTATGTAACCATTACATTTTCTCATTATAGAGCATCTTAAATCATCATCAACGTACATTACACTTTCGGTAAAATAATAACTTTTAACATCAACATCACTAAACCTTAATAAATCTTCTTCTTTATAAATCATTTCTTCAGGTGATTTAAAGTACAGTAGTGATTCGTCCATTAAGTCTTTTAGTATAAGGCCATTACGTAAATCATATATGATGCTTTCCGATGATGCTTCTCCTATTCGTTTTGCTTTTCTTAATAAGTTATTAAATTCATTTCTACTTAATCTTGTTATTTTATCCATGATATTCCCCTTTAGTGATGATATATTATAGCACTAATAATGTATTAGTCAACATTAAAAATGATTATGTAATAGTTAATGTATAAATGCAAAACATATATAATTTTACGATAATCGATAAAAATATATTGACAAATGATAATATAAATCATATAATTTACTTGAGGTGAGGAAACTTGAAGAAAAGTGTTATTGCAAAAGTAATATCAATTATATTAATAATTATTTTAATACTTGGTGTTATAGGATTGGTGTTTTTACCAGATTTATATGATTTATTTAAGGATGCTAGTATAAAAGCATTCGATGCTCATAGTATATGGTATCGGTTAGCGTTTTACTTATGCTACGTAATTTGTTTGTTCATTGTTTATAAACTAATTGGACTATTTAACGTTATTTATAAAAAAAGCCCGTTTAGAAAGGAAATAGAAATGTCTTTAAAAGTAATGGCGGTTATGTTTATGGTTTTGTTTTTGATAGTTATTATAAAATCATTTTTCATTCCAACGTTATTATCGTTTGTGGTAGCGGTTTTATGCTTTTTAATATCACTTAGTTTTTATTTGTTAGCGGAGGTTATAAAAGCTGCTATTTGTTATAAAAACGAAGTGGACTTAACGGTGTAGGTGATGGGTATGATAATAGTTAATTTAGATGTTATGATGGCAAGAAGAAAGATGTCATTAAACGAACTTAGTGAAAAAACTGGTATTACAACAACTAATCTTTCTATTTTAAAAACTAACAAAGCCAAGGCGATTAGGTTCTCTACGCTTGAGGCTATTTGTAAAGCTCTTAACTGTCAGCCTAGTGACATACTAGAGTATAAAGGTGATGAAGATGGAAGAAATTAAAATAAAAAAAGATAGTATTTTTGTTCCTTTAATATCTGCTATTTTAATAGTTATAATAGGTAGTCTAGATGTAAATTGGTATTTTAAAAACGTTTGTTTTCCTTTCTTAGCGTTATTATTAAGTAACATTATATTGGTAATGGATGATAAAGATGTTAATAAAAAAGCATACTTTATGTTAATACCAATCATTCTTATTTTGATTAGTAACGTAATTTTAGGTTTTTTTGACTGTGAGATTGCACAGGTTAACATGATATTAAACCTTATTGTGTTACCAATTTTAATATCAACGTTTTTATTCTTGTTAACCAATAAGAATTACGTGGTGTCTTTGAAAAACATTTCCTTTATGTTTAAACTTTTTCCACATCATATTTTTAAAAATTTTAAATATCTTAAAATTAGAAGCGTAAGTGGAAAAATGGGAAACGTATTAAAAGTGATCGCGGGAACCCTGATAGGACTTGTATTTTCCGTAGTTATTATTCTTTTGCTTTCTAGTGCGGATGATTATTTTAGTGAGTTCATGGATAAAATAATATTTTCCTTTGACTTTAACTTAGGAAATATAATAAAGTTCGTTATATATTTTATAATATTATTTAGTATAGGAATAAACTTGCTAAGAAATAAAAACTTAGAAATGAAAGAAACCAAGTATAAATTCATTGATAATACCATTGTTATTTCAATGTTATCAGTGGTGAACTTCGTGTTTGTGCTATTTTTAATATCAGAAGTATCAAAGTTATGTGGAAACTTCTTACAAATACCTGATGGTTATATATACTCAAGTTATGCAAGGGAAGGCTTTTTCCAGTTATTGTTCGTAACGTTAATAAACTTTTCTATAATCCTTTATTTAATGTATAAAACGAAGAACATAGAAAAAAGTAAAGTAACTAAAAACTTGGTATTGTTATTAGTTGTATTCTCGGCATTTTTGATCTTTAACTCTTATTATAGAATGTTTTTATACATAGAACGTTTTGGATTTACCATTTTAAGATTACAAGTAATATTATTTTTGGCCATGGAACTTATTTTGTTTATGTTAGTCGCTAAAAAAATACTAAAAGGATTAAATTATGACGGAATAAAGTTTTTAATGGTAATGACGGTTTTCTACGTTCTTAATTTATACGTTTGTAATGATTGGTTTATAGGACTTGTGAATAAATTATGGATATCGATGTAAAAAAAGAGACAAAAAAACTTATATGGATAACTTTAGGACTACTTTTTTCGGTTCCGTTCATAGTTATAACATTCATTATAGTTTATATTGTAATATCAGGTATAAGCAGTGTATATTCAAAAAACGCAAACGTACCTAAAGGATATTATGACTTTTATGAATCGTTGGGTAGAAACACTAACGGTAATTACTTAGACTATGGTGAGTATTATTATAAGGGCGCATCTACTGTTTTAAAAGATGATATTTATCAGGTTGTTAAAGAAGAAGATATAAATAAAATTAAGGATATTTTTACAAACGTTAAAGAATTAATGAAAAAAGAAGACAGACAAAAAGAATACGATTTTGATGATACTGTTATATCGAAAGGAGATTACTTCTATTTAAACGAACGCGGAAAACATAAGTATATAATTTACTTTTTTGATATGGATAGTAACACCTTATATTATGTTAATTTAAAATAAAAGATAGTTTTCTTTATCTTTTATTTTTTTATGTTACTTTTATTTTATTTTCATATAATATCTTAGTTGATAAAAAGGAGGATAAAATGAATACCATAGATAAGGACTTTAATGAGCTAGCGGGTGTTATAAAAAATAAATCTTTAGAGGAGGTATTTAACGATATAAAAGATGCTTTCTTTAAAATACCACTAGAGACACAAAAGTCATTAGAAGATTATTACGCAAACTTTGGTTACTGGGGAAAACTTAAAAGAAGTGATGAAGAATACGAAGAGTTATATAACCGTGCCAAATCACTAAAAGAGCATATAGATGATTATGTATTTATATATGATAAACTATCTGATTATCGCTCTAAAAAGCTTTTATACGCCATTTTAAGTAACTGGTATAGGTTTGATTTCGTAACCATTGCAAGTTCGCTAGAAAAAAACTACGCACAATATTTAGATTTAGATATATTAAAACCTAGTAGTGATGAAGTAATTGTCGATTTAGGGGCATATACGGGAGATACTATGATAAATTATATCAATACCTTTGGAGAGGATTGTTATAAAAAAATATATTGTTATGAAATAACTAAAGAAACTTTTGAAGTGTTAAAAGGTAACTTAAGGAAATATGAAAACATAGAGTTTGTTAATAAAGCTGCATCAGATAATGAAGGCGTGTTATACATAAACGAAAATGAAAC
>CALVIH010000029.1 GCA_944329445.1 uncultured Bacilli bacterium
CCACATGCTACTATCTCACCACCATGATCTCCCGCTCCTGGGCCAACATCAACCAAATAATCTGCTTGTAGCATCGTATCAGTATCATGCTCTACAACAACCAAAGTATTACCTAAATCTCGCATTTTTAATAATGAATCAATTAGTCTTTGGTTGTCCCTTTGATGAAGTCCGATAGATGGCTCATCAAGAACGTATAACACCCCTGTTAATTGAGAACCTATTTGGGTTGCCAACCTTATTCTTTGAGCTTCTCCTCCAGATAATGTTCCCGCGCTTCTTGATAATGTTAAATAACCAAGTCCAACGTTATGCAAAAACTCCAACCTTGATTTTATTTCCTTGATTAATAATCTTGCTATTTCCTCTTTTTCTTTACTTAATTTTAATTTATCAAAAAAATCATATAATTTATCAATGTTCATATCGGTTAAATCAATTATGTTTTTCTTGTTTATTAAAACCGATAAAACGCTTTCTTTTAATCTTTTACCATGACAGGTCGGACAAGTAAGTTCTACCATGTACTTACCAAGCCAATCTCTTATAAACTCACTATTGGTTTCAAAATATCTTCTTTCCAAATTATTTAAAACACCCTCATAAGGTTCAAAGCTATTCATTTCGTTTCCACTTCGGGTTGAAAATTTAAACTCAACCGGTTCTTTAGTACCATTAAGAACTATATCTAATTCTTTTTTAGATAAATCCTTAATTTTTTTATTCATATCAATTCCATATTTTTCACAAACAATTTCTAACTTCTTAATGTATATATTCTGATCATCCATGCCAGCATAAGGTTCGATGCCTCCCCTTGCAAGCGTTTTATCTTTATCAGGAATAATTAAAGTTTCACTCATTTTTTGTTTAAAACCAAGGCCCTTACAATCAGGACACGAACCATATGGTGCATTAAACGAAAACATTCTAGGTTCTAATTCCTCTAACGAAAAATCGCAATGAGGGCATGCAAAAGACTCACTCATAACAATTTCTTCTCTTCCAGGTATTTCTACAACTGCTTTTCCCTTAGATAACTTACAAGCAAGCTCTAGCGCCTCATATATTCTTCCTCTTGCTTCATCTTTTCTTTTTATTCTATCAATTATAACTAATATATTGTGCTTTTTATTCTTTTCTAAATCTATATCCTCACTTAAGTCTTTTACTTCACCATCTATTTTTACCCTTACATATCCATCTTTTCTTAAATTATCAAATAAGTCTTTAAACGTTCCTTTTTGTCCGTAAACAACTGGTGATGAAATAATTAGTTTTGTTCCATCTTCTTCGTTCATTATTTGATTTGTCATCTCTTCAGTGGACTGACTTGATATTGGAATGTTATGATTAGGACAGTAAGGAACACCTATTCTTGCGTATAAAAGTCTTAAATAATCGTATATTTCCGTTACCGTTCCAACCGTTGACCTTGGGTTATTGTTAGTTGTTTTTTGATCTATTGAAATAGATGGAGAAAGACCTTCAATTGAATCAACGTCTGGTTTGGTTGTTCCACCTAAAAACTGCCTTGCATATGAAGATAAACTTTCTACGTACCTTCTTTGGCCTTCTGCGTATATCGTATCAAAAGCAAGGCTTGACTTTCCCGATCCTGATACACCAGTCATAACCGTTAATTTGTTTTTAGGAATTTCAATATCCACGTTTTTTAAATTATTTTCTCTAGCGCCTTTTACTATAATCTTATCCATATAAACCACTCTTTCTGATTTAATATTCTATCATAGTTTTAATAATTTCCATAACAAAAATAATTTTTTTCTTATAATTTTTTAAAAATTTACAGTAATTAAAAAAACTATTTAGTTAAAATAGTTTTTTATTATTTTTGAATGTCAAACGTAACTTCTACTTCTTCATAGTAATCATCAAACTCTATGTTATAGCTACCATTTCCATCGTATACAAAATATAAATATTTAGTGTATTCTGCTTCAGGTCTTAAATCACCAGCACTGTCTACGTTATCAGAAAAATATGTATTTAAAACATCTACTTCAGTGCCTTTTGAACCATAAACATCATAATAAAACATATTTAATCCATTCGTTGTGGTCCCTACGTTCTTAATTGTAATTGGTAACTTTACAACCGTCTTATTATAATGATCAGAAAACTGATTATCAACAACATCAAACGAATAATTCTCTCCTAAAGTAATTTCAAGATCGTCAAATTCAAATGTCTCGCCTAAAGCATATTCTTCTTTTTCATCATCATCATAATCATTACTATAGTATGAATCATTTCTACTCTTATTATTATCAGTGCCATTTATTATTTTGTTAGTAACTGAATAAATACTTCCAGCCATAAAAATAAATACAAAAACATATAATATTATTATAAGTGCACCTGATACTATACCTCCAATGGCAAGGCCTTTTCCTTCATCATTCATCTTCTTTGACTTGCTTAATCCTACTATCGATAAAATTAAGCCTATTATACTAGTAAATCCACAAGTTATAATACCGCACAAAGAACATACCAATCCTGCTATTGCAAGTCCATTTTTTTTACCTTGATTTTGATCTTTCAAAGACTCATTAGTTACGCTTTTATTATCTTCTTGCATACCATTACTCCTTTCTTATTTTACAGTTAAATTATATTATATAAGTACTTAAAAATCAATAATCTAATAACTATTTTAGTTTCAAGATGAGTTTTATTTTACTTTCATTTCAAATATAATATCACGAAGTTCCATAGCGTGCTCAAAGTCTAATTCTTTAGCAGCTTTTTGCATTTCTTGCTCTAACTCTTTTATTAACTTATCATTATGAATGTTATCACTTTTTCTATTTCTTTTAGAATTACTATTATCATCATTTACGCTTACAACTTCCATTATCTTTTTCTTTATGGTTTCTGGCACTATATGATGTTCTTCATTATATTTAATTTGTATAGCACGACGTCTTGCGGTTTCATCAATAGCCTCTTTCATTGCTTCGCTTATTATGTCGCCATACATTATTACTCTACCTTCAGCGTTTCTTGCACATCTACCAATCGTTTGAATAAGACTTCTGTGGCTTCTTAAAAATCCTTGCTTATCAGCATCTAAAATGGCAACCAAGCTAACCTCTGGTATATCAAGACCTTCTCTTAAAAGGTTTATACCAACTAAAACATCATACTTACCCGCTCTTAAATCATGAATTATTTGTAATCTTTCTAAAGTTTTTACTTCGCTATGAAGATAAGCTACTTTTATATTTAAATTTTTTAAATATGATGTTAATTCTTCTGCCATTCTAATGGTTAAGGTCGTAACTAAAGTTCTATCTCCTTTATCTATTTGCTTATTTATTTCTTCTATTAAATCATCTATTTGATTAGTTGATTTTCTTACCTCTATTAAAGGATCTAAAAGTCCGGTTGGTCTAATTATTTGTTCTACAACGTGGTGATGCACTTTTTCTAGTTCCTCATCACCAGGTGTTGCAGAAACGTATATTACTTGATTTATTTTTTCTTCAAACTCTTCATATCTTAAAGGCCTGTTATCAAGTGCCGATGGAAGTCTAAATCCGTAATCAACAAGCATTTGTTTTCTGTTTCTATCGCCGTTATACATGGCTTTAACTTGAGGAAGTGTTACGTGTGATTCATCTACGACCATCAAAAAATCATCTGGAAAGAAGTCTAAAAGACAAGTTGGCGTTGCACCAGCGGGCTTTAATGCTAAGTGTCTAGAGTAGTTTTCAACCCCGGAACAAAAACCGGTTTCTTCTAGCATTTCTATATCATACTTACACCGCTGCTCCAGGCGTTCAGCCTCTAATAATTTACCATTATCGCGAAAATATTTTAACCTGTCTTCTAATTCAGCTTTAATATTTACGATTGCTTTTTTTAATTTTTCCTCACTGGTTACAAAGTGGGATGCTGGCATTATAGAAATAAATTTTTTATCATTAACAATAGCACCTGTTAAAACATCAAATTCTGATATTCTATCTATTTCATCGCCAAATAATTCCACTCTAATACCATGACTTTTTTCATACGATGGAATAATTTCAATAACATCTCCCTTGGCTCTAAAAGTTCCTCTTACCAGATCCATGTTGTTTCTTTCATACAACATATCTACTAACTTTGTAAGGATTTCATTTCTATTTATTTCCTCGCCAACTTTTAAAGTAAGCATATGATTTTCATATTCTTCTTTATCTCCTATACCATAAATGCAAGAAACTGATGCAACTACTATTACGTCTTTAGCATTTATTAAAGATGATGTTGCATAGTGTCTTAACTCATCTATCTCATCGTTTATAGATGAATCTTTTTCTATATAAGTATCGCTTGATGGGACGTATGCTTCCGGCTGATAATAATCATAATAAGATACAAAATAGCAAACGCGATTGTTTGGAAAGATTTCCTTTAATTCTGAGTACAACTGACCTGCTAGTGTTTTGTTATGCGCTAAAACTAGCGTTGGCTTGTTAACTTCTTTAATTACGTTTGCAATTGTAAAGGTCTTACCAGTACCCGTAGCCCCTAGTAAAACCTGGTATTTCTTACCATCTTTTATTCCATCAGAAAGCTCTTTTATCGCCTCTGGCTGATCACCTGATGGCTTAAATTTAGATACTAAATCAAACATTTTGTCCTCCTTACTATGATTACTATCAACCTTAAAAATTCGTATTTTAAAAATTTTGAGTTTTGGATGATACGTGTCTGAAACACTAAAATACGCATTTCGGCCACAAATTTAATAAATAACACTAATTAACACTAAATAAACCTTGTTAATCTATTCTAACACTTATTTTATAAGGAATCAATAAAGCTCTTATACTTAATTTTAACGATTTTACCTAAAAAGAGAAATGCTAAATTTTAGAAATGCATTTCTCTTTTCTAAAACAATCATATTCTATTATGTTTTACTTTAAATTTTGATATTTTTCAAAAATTTTATCTTTTTCCTTTACTGGAACAAAAATTTCTTCATTAAATTTTACACCAATTAAATTTAAATATTTATACTCATCTTCATTTTCACAAAATATATTTAGAATCTTTTCGTGTGCAATAGAAAACAACTTGCAAAGTCCTTTACTATAAAATGTCATATCTTCTATGGAGTTAGGAAAACTCCAATCGAAGACGGAGTTTCTCCTAATGATTCTTTTTTTTAAATTTTCGTTAATTTTTAAAAAATATTGTATGCTAATTATACTTTTATCATCATAATTTTTTCTTTCATAAAGGATGTTTTTTTTATATTTGTTAATAAATTCATTCACTTTGTATTCATAATATAACCTACTAAATATCGACCATATATAATCTAACCTATTATCATATATAATAAATGTTTTATATTCTTCATAAGTTAAGTTATCTAAATCTATTTTTAAATTATACTTATCATATTTAACATAAAGTTTGCTTTTATAATTTGAATCTTTTTGAAACCTTTTATATTCGCTATAATTAGTTAGTCCCTTTAAATATTTTTTATAAGTATTTTGATACTCATCATTGAACAGTAAAGCATTATCTTTATTATATTTAAAGAATTCACTTATTAATTTATATGAATAATTTCTTTCAATGTAACTTTGAGAATAATTTAATTCAGATAAAATTTTTTTTATTTTTTGCGTATTATCAGAGTGTTGATCAGGTCTATATGTAAAAGATACTACATCACACTTATTTAAAAAATGGCCTATCACTTTCTTATACACTTCATCTTTAACGTTTTCTTTTACATACATAATAACTTTCCTCTATCAATCTTATACAAAATATTTTCATAAAATTGATGCCTTTCCATATATTACTTTTTTAACATATAAAATAACATAAAAAGAATATTATATATTATTTATGAACATTATATGAATTCCTAATAAATGAGCATTATTTTTTATCTAAATCTATTTTTATCTCTTCTAATATATGGCCTATATTCCCTTCTCCCGCATATTTACTCATATCAAAGAAGTCATCACTAGTACTAACCCATTCTAATTTATTAACTTCTTCAACTAACTGAACATCCTTATTTAATATTCCATAATATACTTCTAACTCTTTATTCCATTTAACATAAACAATGTCCATGAAGTGAGTTAAATCAATATCACTTTTATGAATATTAGCTTCTTCTTCCAACTCTCTATAAGCCTCATTTAAGCCATCATTAGGAGCCTCTATTTTACCACCAACTAAATTATACATACCTTTATATGGTTCTTTTGTTCTTTTACACATCAAAGTTTTACTCATGTCTTTATTAAAAACTACTATTACATTCATTTTTTTCAAGTTTAATCACCAATTTAATTATAACAAATTTTTAATTAAAAGAGAATTAAAGAAGAAAGTATTAAAAAAGAAGCATATGCACGCTTCTTTTACCTGTTATAATAACTCTTACCTAAAGCTGGGAAGTTTATTACGTTTCTTGGGTTAAACGTATGATTTTCTAAACTATCTCCCCTTGATGTTTTATAATAATAGTAATAATCTGCTTTATATTTTCCTGTTGCCATACCAAGGTGTAAGTGAGGTCCGGTTGATATACCAGTGTTACCAGATTTAGCTATCATGGTATCTTTGGTTACCACTTGGCCTTTTTTAACTAATTGTTTTGATAAATGGCAATAAATAGAGGAATAAGTTTGCCCATTTATATTATGCCATACAACAAGTGAAATACCACAAACCTCTCCGGTATAGCCAACAATACCTGGAGCAACCGCATAAACAGGAGTGCCAATAGGCATTGCTATATCAATAGCAAAATGGTTATTAGCTGATCCAAATAAAGTTCTTTTACCAAACTCACTTGATATTCTACCTGAAGTAGTTGGTCTAAAAAAGGTTGTACCAGAAGGTAAATAGCTTCCTCCACTTCCATTACCATAAACCTTCGCTAAACAACCATCGATTGTATCGCTACTAGTACATTTTAATGATTTATAATATTCAAGTTCTTTTTTCATGGACTTAACTGATGCCTCGTCAGACTCTCCTTCTTTATTAAGTTCAGATTGTTTTTGATTCAATACCGTCATTTGTACTTCTTGTTCAGATTTAAGGCTAACAAGTTCTTCCTTCTTTGATGCTAATTCTTTTTTTATCTCCTCGTTTTCCTTAATCATTTCATTCATTTCATCAACTGTTTTTTTATTGTATGACGAAATTTGTTCTGTTATTGATAATCTATAAACAAGATCAGTTATGCTTTCAGCTCCCATGATGTATTCAATCAAAGCAGAACCAGAAGAAGATTTTTGATAATATCTCATTAAATCTTTGGTCTGTTCATTTTTCTTTTGAATATCCTTTTCTAATTGTTCGCTTTCCTTGGTTTTTTGATCAATACTTTCTTCTGTTTTTTGAATACTAGATTGTATTTCAGATATTTTGTTTTGAGTTTCTTTTAAATTTTGGCTATTAATTGCTTTTTGAGTATTAGTATCATTTAATTTTTTTTGAGCGGCTTCTAATTCTTTTTCTAAGTCTCCAATTGTTTTGGCATCTACTATTGTTATTGGTATTGTAAATACAACTAATAATACTAATAAGTAATTCAATATCTTTTTCATCATATTTTTAAATATTTCCTTACCGCTCTATAACTACCAAACATACCAACAACAACACCTAATCCTAATAAAATTAAAGAAACAAAATATATAAATGGTTCAGCCGGTACCAATTTAATAAACGGCGAAAATAATTGCCCGTTAAAGTGCTTATACAAAGCCGAATAACCATATAATGTTACCGCGATAGGTATTAATGACCCCAAGAACCCTAAACAAAATCCCTCGATAACAAATGGTTGTTTAATAGAAAAGTTTGAAGCCCCAACTAACCTCATTATTTCTATTTCCCTTTTTCTTGAGAAAATTGTTATCTTTATTGTGTTTGTTATTAAGAATAAAGTTACAAACACCAAGGCTATCATTGCCACTATCATAGCTTTTTCTAAAACTTTAAAAATTGATAAAAGGTTCTCAACCATTCCTTGACCATATTGAACTTCATCGATAAGATCTAAATCAGAAATTTGTTCAGCAGTCTTAGATATCTTTTCGGTATCTCTTACTTTTACTAATAAGGTATCATACAAAGGATTTGAGTCTTCTGACCAACTATCTATAATTTTTGATAATGAATCAGAAGTATCTTTCATTTCGTTTGCTATTTCCGTTTTTGTTTGATGCTCAACTGACTCTACGTTTTTATATGATTCAATCGTCTTCTTCAAATCTTGTATTTCTTCGTCGGTTGCAGAGGTATTAACAAAAGAAACTATCGTGAAGTCTTCTTTTACTAACTTTGTCATGTTTTCTACGTTGTAAGACACAACTATCGCAATTCCTACTATTAATAAAGTAATTGTTATACACGAAATGGAAGCTATCGAAAGACTTAAATTTCTGCCGACACTTTTAAACCCATCTCTTATGTTTCTTAAAAGAATTCTAATTGCTTTCATGATTACTATAACTTCCTTTCTCATAATCTTTTATAAGTTTTCCGTTATCTAGCAAAATAACTCTTTTCTTCATTTTATTTACCATTTCTTTATCATGAGTTACCATTACTACGGTTGTGCCTAAGTCATTTATTTTTTCAATTACTTTCATAACTTCTAAACTCGTATCAGGATCAAGGTTACCAGTTGGCTCATCACAAATAAGTAATTTTGGAGAGTTTACTATTGCTCTTGCAATTGCAACCCTTTGTTGCTCACCACCAGATAATTGATCAGGATAACTTTTAGTTCTTGATTTTAATCCTACTAAGTCAAGCGCCTTTAATACCTTTCTTTTTACCTCTTGTGTTGGTAACCCGTATATTTCAAGCGCAAAAGCTACGTTTTCATAAACCGTAAGTTTAGGAAGCAACTTAAAGTCCTGAAACACTATTCCGATTTTTCTTCTTAATTTATAAACCTTACTATTTTTTACCTTCGCAACGTTAATACCACCAACATAAATTTCTCCATGCGTTGGCTTCTCTTCACGATATAGCATCTTTATTAGCGTAGATTTACCAGATCCAGATGCACCTGTTACAAAGACAAATTCACCTTTTTTAATATCTAAATTTAAATTATAAACCGCGTTTACTCCATTTTTATAAGTTTTTTCCACGTTTCTAAACTTGATAAATTCCATAATCCCTTCACTTCCTTTACTGCTAAATACTTTGTTTATATTTAAATAATATTAATTATTAGTTTCATTTTATCTAATTTAGTTAATTCCGACTAGCTCACTTCCTTTTCCACTATAGGTTCCGGACGTTTGATATGCATCCGTAACCAAGATGACCGCCTTTGGGTCTATATGTTCAATACCTTCACTTACTTTAAAATAATCACTAGTTGGAACCACGCACATAATTATTTGGTCCTTTTTGTTCGTGTATCCTCCTCTGGTTTCAATAAGCGTAATTCCTAGGTTTAATTCATTTAGTAAGTATTCGATTACCGCATCATCTTTATCCGTTGTTATATAAACGGCCTTGCTCTTCGATATACCAAGTACTACTTTATCAACTAAGATGTTTATAATGTATAAAACTATCATTGCATATAAAACCCTTGTCCAGCCAAAGAAGAAACCACCAATAATAGTAATCACACCATCTGTTAAAAGCATGGACGTTCCCATTGATACTTTAAAATACTTAGCAACTATCTGGTTTAAAATGTCTGTTCCTCCAGTAGTGAAACCACTTTTAAAAACGATTCCAGCAGCCATTCCAACGCAAACGCCACCAATTATTGCAATAAGTAAAAGATTACTATTGTCAATTTTTATATAATCGCCAATACCCCTAGTAAGATTTACAAAAAGAGGATATAATAACGACCCTACCAATGAGTTAATCGTTTTTTCTTTCCCTAACAAGAAAAAACTCAAAATCAGAAAAAATACGTTAAGGATAAGAATCATGGTAGATGGTTCTATTATACTTTGAGTGATTATTGATATACCACTTGCTCCACCATAAACAATGTTGTTTTTAAAGAAAAACAAGTTATAAGCTATTGCGTATATCAAAACTCCAATTAATAAGAACACACACCTTTTAAAAAGATGAGCCTTTTGTACTATTTTTAAGATATTATCAGACTTTTTATTTTTAAATATTTTAAACACTCTCATTTTAATCTTTCTCCTTTTAAATTACTTTCTATAAAACCATCTAAATCTCCATCTAATACCTTGTTAACATTAGTCGTCTCGTAGTTTGTTCGATGATCCTTTATCATAGAGTATGGATGAAGTACGTAACTTCTAATTTGTGAACCAAACTCTATGCCTGCATGGTCACTTTTTATTGTATTTATTCGGTCCTTTTGCTCTTTTAATTTTAACTGATATAGTTTACTTTTTAATATTTTTAAAGCTGTTTCCTTGTTTTTTATTTGGCTTCTTTCGTTTTGGCAAGTAATAACTATCCCCGTTGGTAAATGCGTCACCCTAACAGCGCTATCAGTTGTATTAACTCCTTGGCCTCCAGCACCACTACTTCTATAAACATCTATTCTAACATCTTGATCTTTTATTTCAACATCTACGTTATCATCAAACTCAGGAATAACGTCAACGGCCGCAAAGGAGGTGTGTCTTCGGTTGTTTGAATCAAAAGGTGATAGCCTAACCAGACGATGAACACCTTTCTCGTTCTTTAAGTATCCGTAAGCAAAACGCCCTTTTACTATATAGACTATACTTTTAATACCAGTTTCTTCTCCAGGTTGTTCATCAATAACTTCATACGTATACCCTTTTTTATTAAAATATTTAGTATACATTCTAGAAAGCATCATTGCCCAATCACAACTTTCTGTACCACCGGCCCCCGCGTGTATCTCAAAAATTGCGGCATTATTATCAAATTCCCCACTAAGATATGTTAAAGTTTCTTGCTCTTTTAATAATTTAATTGTTCCTTCATACAAGCTCTCAAACTCTTTTTTCATATCATCATCTAACGCTTCGTCATCAAACTCGTCGTATTGTTTAAGAATTTCTATATTGTTCTTCAACTTAAGTACCGGATTTAGTATTTCTTTTAATCCATTCAACTCTTTAGTTAGAGCTTCCGCATTAGAAGGATTACTCCAGATGTTAGGATCTGATATTTTTTCACTTAATAAAGTTATTCTTTCCTGTTTTTTTGAGGCGTCAAAGACAACTCCATATATGGTTAAAATTTTCTTCTAATAATAAAATATCCTTATTTGTAATTGCCATATAATCACCTATTATTCATTATAACATAAATATGATATTAATAAAATCACAAAGTATTAAAAACATCTGGAATTATTTTCCATGTCTACTATAATCCATTTTATATTTTATTATAAAAATATGTAAAAAAAATTACAAAAAAAACTACTGTATAGTAGTTTTAGTCACCAAACATCTCAAAAACTTCACTTATAAAAGAACTTTTTCTTTTCTTTTTAAAACCATGTTTTTTATCATCATAATTTTCTTTATTTTGGTCATGTTTTACTTCTTGATATGTTTTTTCTTCTTTTTCTAGTATTTTTTCTAATTCCCCACGATCTAACCAAATACCACGACATCCTGGGCAATAATCAATTTCAACACCCTTTTTTTCTGACATTAACAAAGTTACATCTTTACATACTGGACATTTCATATTATCCTTATTTAAATTATAACAATAAAAAGTTAGGTTTTTAATACATTAGTATAAATTTTAATAATTTTTTATAATTTACTATTGCTTAGATTTCTTCCATTAAGAACTACTTTTATTATTTTAAAAGGCGTCAACACTTTAAATTTATGTTCACATCTCTTTTTATTACATATTTTTAATATTACGTGAAAAAGTTATAAAGCTTGAATAAATGTATTAACCTGGAAAATCTTTATTCTTAGTTATTTTATCTTACTTTCCACAGCATTGTTTATATTTCTTTCCCGAACCACATGAAGTTAAATTTCTTATATTATCAACACTATCAATATTTACAATATTATTGATATTTCTATGTTTTTAGGACTAGGTAATTCCTATATTATCTGTATTATTAGTATCATTTTTATTATAAATATTTCTCTACTGTGGACAAATTGTGGACATATCTACATCCCGTTTACTGGATATTAAGATATCAAATATAATCACTTAAGCAATGTAATACTTTTTATGAATTACTATTTTTGTCATTAAAATAAAAATGCCTGAGGGGCAGCGTACTTAACATACGCTTAGCTTTTAGCTACCTACCTCAGGTCTTGTAAGAACATTCTAACA
>CALVIH010000030.1 GCA_944329445.1 uncultured Bacilli bacterium
GAGCCACCAGGAAGAATGCAAAAAATAGTTTATAAAGATAACGTTATTTTTATAGATTATGCACATACTCCGGATGCGGTTCTAAACGTTTTAAAAACTGTTAAAAAGGTTAAAAACAAAGGTATTATAACAATCATTGGTTGTGGTGGTAATCGTGACAAAGAAAAAAGACCAATAATGGCAAAGCTAGCTTGTAAAAATTCTTCATACGTTATATTTACTAATGATAACCCGAGACAAGAAGATGAAAAGAAGATAATGACGGATGTTTTAAAGGGTGCTAGGGGGAAGTATGAGGTAATATATGATAGGCGTGATGCAATTACTCGTGGTGTAAACTTACTTGACGGTAAAAAAATACTCATGATTTTAGGAAAAGGACACGAAGACTATCAAATTATCGGTAAAGAAAAGTTACATTTTTCGGATTTTGAGGAAGTAAATAACATTATTTCTAAAAAGTAATTGATTAGCAAACAAAAGTTTGATATACTAGTAGTAATAGTAGTGGAGGTAAAAATGGAAATAAAACTAGATCCAATGCAAGGATACGTAACAAAAGAAAGATCGTTTGATCAGAAAAAAGCGTTTGTTAGTACTGGTGTTAAAGCAGCAGTATGTTTTAAAGAAGTAAAAGATGGTATTCCAGTAAGTCAAGACATGATAAGAGAAGGTGAAGATTTTGCTACGCTTGTTAATAGGGGCTTGAACACCATTTATCAAGATCATACAACGCCTAGTGAACACCAGATGGTAAGTTTAGAAATAGTTGGTGCTCCAAAGATATTTTTAATGGTTTTAAACAATGAAAAACAGTATACGGCAGATGAAAGATCTCTTAGGTATACTAAGGTTGAAAAAAATGATGTTATATCGAATAAAGAGGTAGAATTATATGATAAATGGATTAATATTCTATGTGATGTAATAGAAGAAAAACTAGGAGATTTTTACAGGAGATTTAGTAAGAGCGAGGCTGGTGCTAAAAAATCTATTTTAAAAATGGCTCAAGAAAACGCAAGGTACATGGTTAGCGTTTTTATGCCGACAAGCACAACGTATACCGTACCGTGGATACAAATCAATAAAATTCTTACATACATGCAAAAGGCGATTGATAATCCGCAAAATGATTTAGAAAAACAGTTAGTTCCGTATTTCTTAGAATTTACCGATAAATTAATTGATTTAGACGTTGCGATAACTAAAGATAGCATTTATAGAAATTTACTTGACGATGAGGAACATAAAGATACTATACTAAAAAAACATCCTGAGATAAAAAATTACAAAGGGGATAAATCTTTAATTTATAAAAATAATAAAGATGTAGAATTGAGTTTGTTTGCGTACAGAAACCCATTTTCAGGAATTAATGATGAAAATGAATATGGATATAACGTATCATATAATAACTATGAATCTTTTGCATGCCTTGCTCAAGAACAAAGACATAGAACGATTAATTGTGAAATGATTATTCCAGATAAATTCATGGCGTACATTCCTCCAATTATTATGGATAAGGATGAACTTGTAAACGAATGGATAAAAGATATTACAAGCGTTAAAGAAGTGTATCCTCAAGGACAATTAATCAAGGTTAATCGTTGTGGTACCGTTAAAAATTTACTTAAATTTGTAGCACAAGAACGTGCTTGTGATAGGGCACAACTTGAAATAGAAAGAGTGTACGTTGATGATATGTTACCGGATTTATATGATAATTTAAAGGCTACTGGAAAAGACGAATTAGCTGAAAAGGTAAAACCATACGTTAAGAAATTAAGATGTGCTTTTCCTGGTTATCACTGTCCAGGTACTTGTGGACACCCAAGGATAAATAGAGAATTATAAAAAAGACCAATGAAAGGTCTTTTTTAGTAATCATTCAAATCAACGTTTTCTTTTTCTAGGAAATCTTTAAACGTAGTCTTGAAAACTTCAGCTTCTTTTTTTACTACGTCAGAGTAAACGCTTTGACAATTCATTACTGCCTTGTAAAAATGTTTAAACGTAACAAACTCGCTATTATCAAACTTGGCATAACTAAAGGCTTTAGATAAAAGTGCAAGTGCGTTATCTGGCCACCTTGATCCTAGTTCATAAACCCTTTTATATTCACTTGTCATATTAACAATAAACTTCATTATGTTTTCTATTACGTAAGAAGAGTAAGCAAGTTTAACGCCAGTTTGCTTTTCTATTTTAGGATAAGAGCCCATTAGTATTTTAACGGTTGTATCAGCATCCGGCTCCGCAACGTCTATTTTTTCAAAACGTCTTAAGAAAGCTTTATCTCTTATTAAATATTGATTGTATTCATCTAATGTGGTTGCTCCGATTACTTTAACATCACCACGTGATAACGCTGGTTTCATAGCGTTTACGAAGTCAATTCCGCTATTTCTTGATTCGATAACAAGCGTGTGAATTTCATCTATGAATAATATAACGTTTTTAGCTTTTTCTACTTCTTTTAGTAAAACGTTTATTCTAAGTTCCTCCGTACCACGCTCACTGGTATACGTTCCAAGTAAAGAAGAGGTATTAATTTTTATAATATCATAGCCTTTAATTGCGTTAGGAACGTCGTTGTTTTGAATTTTATACGCTATTCCCTCAACTATGGCCGTTTTACCAATACCCGCTTTACCAACTAAAATCGCAGATTTATCCGGCGTTAGAATCGTTAGAATTGTTTTTTCTATTTCGTCATCACGTGCAATCGCGGGATTTGTTATGTATTTTTTAGTAGTTAAATTTTCTCCGTAGTTTAAAAGGACACTGTTATCATTCTTATCGTCTTTTTTTGTTTCATTGTCATCATTAAAACTTAGCGTTTCATCACCAAGGTTTAATGTTTCATCTTCAATCATATCAAACATTTCATCCACTTATAAAACCTTCTTTCAAGAACATCTATAATCTTTTATTATTATAACAAAAAAACATGAGTTTTACTAATACATCTATATTAAAGTCTTGTTTTTTACAATTTTATTTACTATTTTTTTCTTTTTTGTTATAGTATTTAGTACAAAAGGAGAAATTGATATGGAACTAAAAGATGAAGAAAAAGTATTTTATACGTTTGGGATGATAAAACCAGATGGTATGCCACACATGGAAGATATTATTAAAATAATTTATGAAAGGGGTTTAGAAATTCACTACGTTAAAGCTTGTTATTTGACTGATGAGTTAATAGATGAAAATTATGCTCACGTAAAAGAAAAATTTCCTGAAGACTTTTATCTTTTAAAAGAAAGTTTAAAAAGTGGGCCGGTTTTATTAATGCTTATTTACGATTCGAAGGGTAATGCGATAGAAAATTACAGAAGAGTTTTGGGAGTTACAAAAAGTTGGGAAGCTGCACCTGATACCATAAGAGGTAAATTTGGTGATAGAGAAAAAGTTTATAAGAATACTGCTCATGGTTCTGGTAATTTTAAAGAAGCAGGCGAGGAGATATTAAGATTTTTAGGTGCTGATATTTTGGTGTTGTTAGAAAGTTTAAGAGTTGATGCTTCTTTTAGATCAGTATATAAATGTAATGGTAAATATAGTGATTTAGATAGTGCTAGAATTACCATAAATGATGCTAATTGTTCTTTGAAAAAGCTATTTGCAAAAGGTGAATAATGCAACAATATTTTGCTAAAAACGAACGATTAGAATTAGAGGATAGTGACTATCATCATATAAAAAACGTAATGAGAATGAAACTTGGTGATAAAATAAAAGTTGTTTGGAACGCTAAAGTCTACGAATGCCAGATTACCGGAGTTAGTAAAAACGTTACGTTTGAAGTTACTAATACTTTTGATAGTAAAAAAGAAGAGGTTTTAGTTGACGTTGCTTTTTCTTTAATAAAAGAACAGCGTCTTAATTACGTGCTTCAAAAAACTACGGAACTTGGTGTAAATCGCCTTATTCCGCTTAACACCAAAAGAAGCGTAGTAAAAATAGAAAAAAATAAAGAATCATCAAAAATAGAACGTTGGAGAAGAATCTGTAAAGAAGCGTCCGAACAGTCATTTAGATGTGATGTTCCTAAAATAGATGGTGTTTTAACCTTGCAAGATTTAGTTTGTAAGGATTATGATCTTAAACTTTTATGTTCACTTGATAAAAGTGCAAAAAATATTAAAAAAGTACTTCAAAAAAATAATAAGTGTGTTAAAATATTACTAGTCGTTGGTCCTGAGGGTGGATTTGATCCAAAGGAAGAAGAGTATTTATTAAAAAATGGATTTATAGGTGTTTCACTTGGTGATAATGTTTTGCGTGCAGAAACGGTACCAGTCGCCTTGCTTTCCATGATTAATTATGAGTTTATGAGGTGAGTAGTATGAAAAAATTATTTGCGGCTGCGTCTTATTCTTTTGATAGTTTTTATAATAACTTAAATACGCAAGGGCAGATAATTTTTTCTATCATAATGCTTCTTATCATAATCTTATGTGTTTTACTTTTGTTTGTATATGTAATTCAAGGTATTCAAAACAAAAGAAGAATAAAAAAATTAAAAGAGATAAACAAACAAGAGGTTACTCATGAAAATAGCGTAATAGAAGAGCCGGTAAAAGAAGAAAAAGCGCCTTTATATACAAATGAAAAAACAGAAATAGAGAACATTGCAAGTGCCATAAATGACGCTTTAAAAGAAGAAAGTCCAATTGAGCTAACCAACTTTGAGGAAGATCAAGAAAGAACCGCTATTATTTCTATTGATGAGTTAATGGCAAAAGCAAAGGAATTGGAACTTATCACTGATGAAGAACCAACTGGTATTAATTATTTAGAAAAATATAATTTGGAACCTGCCGAGGTTGAGGTCGCAACAAATGCCGTTAATCAAAATAATAATCAAGAGGTAAAAGCATTTAAGGTCTCACAGGTTATATCACCTATTTATGGTGTTAAAAAAGAAGCGATAGATGGTAATGATAAAGCTTAATTTTTTAAGCTTTTTATTTTTAAGGAAGTGATGATTATGAAAGTAGCGGTTTATACTTTAGGGTGTAAGGTAAACACTTATGAAAGTGAGTATGCTATTAAAGAATTCAAAAAAAGAGGATATGACATCGTTGATTTTTCTTGCGATGATGCTGATGTTTATTTAATAAACACATGTACGGTAACAAATACAAGTGACGCAAAGTCCAGAAAAATGATAAGACAAGCAAGGAAGAAAAATAAACATGCGGTAATTGCTGCGATGGGATGTTTTACACAAATAAGAGATAATGATAACGCAATCATGGATTATGTGGACGTTGTTATTGGGAATACTAATAAAAGCAGCATCGTAGATTTAATAGAAGAATACATAAAAAATAAGAAAAATATATTAAAAATAGAAAACGTTTTAGAAACTAATTTTGATGATATGGAACTTGATAGTTTTAGTACTAGAACAAGGGCACTAGTTAAAATAGAAGATGGTTGTGAAAACTTTTGTTCTTATTGTATAATTCCATACGTAAGAGGAAAGGTAAGAAGTAAAAATCCTGAAAAAGTAATAGAAGAAGTTAAGAAGCTAGTTAACAATGGGTATAAAGAAGTAGTATTAACTGGTATTCATACAGGACATTATGGTTCTGACCTAAATGATTATGACTTTAGTGATTTATTAAGTGAGTTAGAGAAAATAGACGGTTTAGATAGAATTAGAATATCATCAATTGAAATAACTGAGTTAAATGACAAGTTTTTAAACGTTTTAAAAAATTCTAAAAAAATAGTTAATCATATTCATATTCCTCTTCAAGCTGGCAGTGATCACGTGTTAAAGTTAATGAACAGAAAGTATGATAAATCGTATTATTTAAATAAGATAAATAAAATAAGAAAAATAAGACCTGATATGGCGGTTACGACTGATGTTATCGTTGGTTTTCCGGGTGAGAGTAAAGAGGATTATAATGATACTTTGAATTTTGTACGTGAGGTTAATTTTGCAGGAGGACACGTATTTCCATTTTCATCTAGACGTGGTACTCCTGCTGCTAAAATGGCGGGTCAGTTAACTAAAGAAGAAAAACACATAAGATGTAAAGGTTTGATAAACATATTTGAAGAATTAGAAGAGTGTTATTATAAAAAACATATAAGCAACACGGTATTAGTGATTCCAGAAACCTATAAAGATGGTTATTTAACTGGCCATACTGATAACTATTTAAAAGTTAAGCTTGAAGGTTGTAAAGAGTTAATAGGAAATGAAGTAAAAGTTAAATTGTATGAATATGAAGATAAAATCTTAATGGGTAAGATAGTATAGGAAAGTTCCATTTTTAATGGGATTTTTTTTATTTCGACAATTTATTTAGAAATAGTTTATATAATAGAAAACTAAAAAAAGAAAGGAACTATTATAACGAAATAAAACAAGAACTTATAAATAACGAAGTATACAAAAAAGTAAAAGATATTTCTAAAAATAAAAGTGATTTAAATACCTATTATAATGTTGGAAAACTTTTAAGTGAAGCAGGTAAAAACTATGGTGAAGGAATAATAAAAACATATTCAAATAAGTTAACTATGGAACTTGGAAAAAAATATAATGAAAGAACTCTTAGGAGAATGAGACAATTTTATATTTTATTTAAGGATGAAAAATGGTCCCCACTGAGGACCGAATTAACATGGACTCACTTTAGAGAGTTACTTGCTCTTAAAAATATGAACAAAATTAATTATTATATAAAAATTACAGAGGAACAAAATTTATCGGTAAGAGAGTTAAGACAAAAGATAAAAAGTAATGAATATGAAAGATTGGATGATAAAACAAAAGAAATGTTAATAAAAAAAGAGGAACCCAAAACAGAAGATTTAATAAAAAATCCAATTCTTATTAAGAATACGTACAATACGGATAATATAACAGAGAGCTTGCTAAAAAAGTTAATATTAGAAAACATAGACGATTTATTAAAACAACTAGGTGTAGGATTTACTTATGTTGGTAGTGAATATCCTATAAAAATAGGAGACAGGTATTACTTCATAGACATTCTTTTATACAACATAAAAGATAATAAATACGTAGTGTTAGAATTAAAAAATACAGAGGTAAAAAAGGAGCATTTTGGGCAAATAAAAGCATACATGAATTACGTAGATAAAAACCTAAAAACACCCAATCAAAATCCTACTTTAGGCATTATCTTATGTAAAAAAGATAATAGATTTATCTTTGAATACGTAACAAATGATAACGTAATAGATAGAGAATACGCTCTTATTTGATATCTTTTAAAACTAGATAATTTTAGTTATTTGTGATAAAATCATATTGCAAAGGAAGGCATTGTAATGGAAACATACATAAAAGGAACTTTTAAGAGATCTATTTTTTCCTCTAAAGATGGCTTTACGGTTGGGCTCATGAAAATAAAGGAAACAAATGATCAGGACTT
Organism: uncultured Bacilli bacterium; assembly: GCA_944329445.1. GTDB lineage: Bacteria > Bacillota_I > Bacilli_A > RF39 > UBA660 > Aphodocola. The sequence goes on from CALVIH010000030.1 coordinate 7,434, forward strand.
GATGGATTATAAAGGTAAACAATTTACTTTTACCGGCTTGTTTGCGGAGCTTTTAATTGATGAAGACTACGTGTTTTATGGAGAAGTAGTAGATAATCCGAAGTATGGAATTCAGTACAAGGTAAATAAATATGAAAAAATAATGCCAGAAGATAAAGATGGTTTGGTTGTTTTTTTATCGAGTGATATATTTCCTGGTGTTGGTGAAAAAACAGCTAAACAGATCGTGGATACCTTGGGAGAAGGTTGCTTGAATTTGATAACAAAAGATTATGAGTGCTTGTTAAAAGTACCAAAATTAACCGAAAAGAAAGCTCTTGATATTCAAGGCAGATTACTTAAGTATAACGAGAGTTTTGAAACTGTTGTTTACTTAACTAATTTTGGTTTTACGATGAAGGACGCCCTTAAAATTTATAATCATTATTTAGAAGATACGGTTAGGGTTATAGAAAATAATCCATACGAACTTATTGACACTGTAGACGGAATAACATTTAACAAGATAGATGAGCTAAGAAAAAAAACAAATATTTCTAATGATGATGAAAGAAGGCTTCTTGCATTAATTATGTATGTTATGAAACTTGCATGCTTTAATACTGGAGATACTTATTTAACTTTTGATGTAATACGTAATGCGGTTAAAGGTTTTTACGAGGAAGACGTTAGTGAAGAAAAACTAAACTATTACCTAATAGAATTAAATGCGATGGGTAAAATAATAATAGAAGACGATAAATTTATTTTATATGATTATTATAAAAACGAACATTACGTAGCATCGTGTGTTTATAGTCTTTCGAATAAAGATGATTTATCAATAAAAAACATAGACTTAAAAATAGAGCAGTTAGAGAATTTTTTTGAAATTAATTATAATGATGAACAAAAAAGAGCAATAAAGCAATCGTTGATTAAAAACTTTTCTATTATTACAGGAGGTCCAGGAACCGGGAAGACAACGATAATAAAGGGGATCACCCAGCTATATAAAATGGTATTTGGTTATTCTCCTGAAAAGCTACTAGAAAAAATGGTGCTTTTAGCACCGACTGGGCGTGCTGCTAAAAGGATGAGCGAATCGTGCTTGTATCCGGCTTCTACGATTCATCGTTATTTAAGATGGAATAAAGAAACTGGAGAATTCGGATATAACGAAAGAAATAAGGTTTCAGCAGAGTTTATTATCGTTGATGAGACCAGCATGATCGACATCGATTTGATGGCAAACTTTTTTAAAGCGATGCCGAATAACATAAAATTAGTATTTATTGGTGATTATAACCAGCTTGAAAGTGTAGGCCCTGGTAAAGTTTTAAAAGACTTGATAGAATCAGAAATGATAAACACCATATTTTTAAAAGAAATATATAGACAGGATCAAAATTCATACATTACCGAGCTTGCATACGAAGTAAATACCGGTGAGTTAACGGAAAGTTTTTTAGAAAAAAAAGATGATTATAACTTCATAAAATGTGATGGGAAGGATATATTAAAAGCATGTAGTGATGTTTGTCTTATGGCGGTAAAAAAAGGTTATGATTTAAAAAACGTTCAAGTGCTTGCGCCGATGTATAAAGGCATCAACGGAATAGATAATTTAAATAAAGTTTTACAACGAATATTTAATCCAAAAAGTGATGATAAAAAAGAAACGTATGATGCTGACGTAACTTACCGTGAAGGAGATAAGGTTTTGCAACTAGAAAACATGCCAGATGATAATGTTTTTAACGGTGATATTGGGTTTATTCGGCAGATAAAAGGAACCGAAATTACGGTTGATTTTGATGGAAATAAAGTTAAGTATACTCCTAAGGAATACAAGGCAATAAAACATGGTTACGCAATAAGCGTGCATAAAGCGCAAGGAAGTGAATTTGAAATTGTAGTAATGCCAGTTGTTAAAGAATATCATGTAATGCTTTATAAAAAACTGGTTTACACCGCAATTACAAGAGCGAAAAGATCACTTATATTATTAGGTGATCCAGTATCTTTTTCAAAAGCGGTATACAACTTAGGAAACAAAGAAAGACATACGCTTTTAAAAAATATTTTAACATCTAACATTTTATAGTATACGTACTTTTAAAAGTAGCATACTAATAATGGCATAAATATTCATGCCAATTTCATATTTTTTAAACGGAAGGTGATATTAGATGAAAGCACTAAATAATCTTGGATGGATGCTTTTAGGTGTAGCCGTAGGATCTGGTGCATTATATTGTTATAATGAATGTTCTAGTAACGGTGGCATAAAGCAAACGATTAATAAGGTTAAGAAAAACGCAAGTAAGAAGTTAGAAAATATGATGGAACAATAGTTTCTTAATTGAAACGGATAGCAATTTTTTGCTATCTTTTTAATTGCTTTTTCTACTGCTTTTTATTATAATTAAAACAGAAAGGTATTATTTATGGGAATATTTGACGATATAGAAAAAGTTGCTGAAGAAATAATTATTCATAAGGGGGCTAAAGAACATTTAAATAACCAAAGGCAAGTGATAGAAAAAACGCTTGATGAAAAAATAGATCACTTAAGGAACATTAAAAAAGAAAGTTTAAAAAAACTTGTTAAGGCATCAACGTTTGACGTAAGTATAATAGGGCCAGTAATTGCTTCATTAATGTCTTCTATGGAAAATAACGAGTATACTTACCATACGGCTCTTTATAAAACAACGTGTCAATATTATGAAGAGGGTTATGGTTATGATTATAGTCATTCCACTCGTAATGTATATTTAATAAGTGATGTTGATAAAGTTAGGAACGAGTACAGTGAAACATACTTAAGTGAGATAGGTCCTTGTCTATTTAGGGATCAAAAAGATGTTGTGCTCTTAGCAATGGGCTACTTAGATGAAGGTAAAATATCATTTTATAGTGAAACCGGAAAAACCAAAGTAGACGTAAAAAAGTATACTTATATATATGACTTTATAAATTACGTAGTTGATTATTCGGTTGAAAATAACATGTATGATTTAAGCCAAGAAGATTTGTTTGGCCTATTATCTGATTTTTTAAACGGATACAAAAAAGGTAATGCAAAAATTAAGAAGGAGATTTAAAGTATGAAAAAGAAGAATTTTAGTTTATCACTTATAACATCACTAATCTTCGTAGTGTTAGGTCTATTTTTATTTATAAGACCAGACGCAACGATAACAACTATATCTTATATTATAGGAGCCTTATTATTGATTTTGGGAATAATATCAATAGTAAGATACTTTAGGTCGGATTATGGTATTAATGCTCTTGATTTTGATTTAGTATACGGAGTGTTAGTTATAATAGCGGGTTTATATCTTATTTTTAACCCAACTATGTTAGCAAGTATTTTTCCGGTTATTTTAGGAATCTGGATAATAATTAATTCCGTTACGAAGTTTCAGTATGCGTTGGTTTTAAAAAGATTAAATAAAAACGATTGGAAATACACTTTACTGATATCATTTCTAACGTTCGCTTGGGGGATTATTTTATTAATTAACCCACTTGAAAGTGTTTTGTTAATAACTCAAGTAATAGGTATATTTATAATAATATACGCCGTTTTAGATATAATAGATAGTTTTATATTAAAAAGAAACGAAGAGGATATAAATAACATTTACATAGAAAAAAAATAAACCTTGTATAGGGTTTATTTTTTTGTTTAAGTGGATATATTATGTGTTAAAATATAAATATGTATGATAGGTGGTGCTTTATGAAGAGTAAAAAAGGGTTTACGTTAGTTGAACTATTAGTGGTTATTGCATTAATGTTAACGATACTTGGAATAGCAATAGTTAGTTTTATAAACGTGAGTAATAATAAAAAAGAAGAAGCTTGGGAAGAAGTAAAAAATCAAACCGAAGTGGCGGCAGAAGAATATTTTGGTGTGTACGAATATTATTTAGGAAACTTAAAAAATAATGATGGTTACGTAAGGGTAAGTGTTGGAAAATTAGTAGAAGAAGATTATTTGAATACGGTTACTAATCCAGTTACAGGAAAAAGTATAAACGAATGTGATTATGTTGAAGTAACACTTAATTCTTCTGGTAGTTATTCTTATAAATATCATGAAAATGAAGATGACACTAGTTGTGACGTTAATAATTATATAGTTGTAGGTGAGGTAGGAGCGCCTAAAATTGAAGGAATAGATATAACTAATTTAGATAACAAAGGAAAATCAGAAGGTTGGTATCAAGATGGAGCTAAATTTACGCTAAGCTATAGTACTAATGGTAATGGTGCTATTACCAAAATCGAAAGGTGTAATACAACAGATTCAAGCAAATATTGTAATCCTGATAGCAACGTAAATGTTGAGACCAATCCTTCTTATTCTTATGATCTCAGTACCGCAGGAGGTAATCCATTTGCAACCGTATGTTATCGTGTTACAAACACATCTAATAAAACTGCTACGCAATGTGCGACCGCAAAAATTGATAATACCGACCCAACTTGTAAGGTAAGCACTAGTAAATCTGGGTGGACCAATAAAGCTGTAACGGTAACAGGAACGTGTTCAGACAGTGGTTCTGGATGTAAAAGTAATAAAATAACTAAAACGGAAAGCAAACAAAGTAAGAATGCAAATGGAACGAAAGTTAGCCCGGGAACCGTTACTGATAAAGTAGGAAATTCAACACAATGTGGAAACGCTACCGTTTACAT
>CALVIH010000031.1 GCA_944329445.1 uncultured Bacilli bacterium
TTTTGTTGATAATTACATTTTACTAGACTTATCGCTTTTTTACTATATATATGTCTCACATCAATTGTAACACTACACAATTTCTCTTATATAATTATACCATATAATTGACATTTTTTTGATTTGTTGCCCTATATAATAAAAATAAATATAAATAATTAATATTAATTTTTATTCGAAGCAACTATTTCTTTTCAAATTTTCTATATCACTAACATCTGGTATTGGTGGTAATTTTTCTATCCCATATGTATAATTTTTTCTAATTTCTTTTACATCTTTAACAAATTTTTCATCCGACCATAATTTAACAAATTCCTATCGCTTAAATATGAAACGACCATTTTGCCTTTATATATATCTCCACTATATATATATCCATTTTTAAACTTTTACCAATACAATGTAAGTGAGGAAAAGAAGGATTAATATCGCGATCACTTTTTTTAAAATTTTCATATAATCACCTACTTAAACGTCTTGAGTTTCTATATAAAAAAATACGCAGTATCAACCTTAATAAAAGATTAATACTGCTCATCTTTCACTGTAATTATAGCATATTTCCTTTATTTTCCAAAGTTATTCAAAAATAGTCTTTTATTTATGTTAAAATATAAGTGATAATATTTCCAAAATACATTAAGAATAAAACTTAAAAAAATATTATTTTTACAACAATATTATAAATCATAAATACCAAAGATATATATTAAAAAAGGAGATAAAACAATGAATGATAAAATAATATATTCACAAACAACAAGATCTGTTGGAGAAAAAAACAATTTAGATAATTTCAAATTAGGAATTAAGAGATTAGAAAATTCTAAATTTAATTATGCTAATTTAAATTTTCCTGAAATACAAGAGTTACTTGATAAAAATAATTATGAAGTTATATTTAATGATTTAATTAATTTCATAAAAAAATCGTCTCTGACATTCAATATAGCTCATGCTCCTATTCATTACCCTTTTTTCTTTAATACTTATTATAATAGAGCAGATATAGATATATTAAATAATAGGATATTAAAAGCACTTGATATATCGAAAAAAGTTGGTATTCAAAAAACAGTAATTCATATAGGTACATACTTAGATAAAAACTATAATTATGATATGGAAAAATCTATAGAACATAATATAAATTATCTTAATCCATTTGTAAAAAAGGCAATTGAAAATAATATTCTAATAGCTATTGAAAACGGAACCCAAATGGAAAAAGATGATCCTCAGTTTAAAAATACTACTCCTTATATCGATGAACTTATTAAAATAGTAGAATATTACAATAAAAAATATAATAAAGAAATTATGGGAATTTGCTTTGATTTTGGACATGCTAATGTTGGAAAATTAAATATGTATAATGAAATTATAAAAATAGGAAGTAATCTAAAAGTAACTCATATACATGATAATTATGGGACTGATTCTCATAATCAACCATTTGAAGGAACTATAAATTGGGATGTTGTTAGAGAAGCTCTAAAAGCAATTAATTATAATGGAGAATTAACTTCAGAAGTAAGATATACAAAAGAAGAACTTTCAGATTCATCTAATATTAACAAAACTTATGATTTAATTAAAAAAATACATTTAGGTTAATAAAAGTTAGTTCTTATTAAAAATGTATGTTATTTAAACTTATCATTCATTCTCTTAAACATAACAAAAAAATCAACTATAAAGTTGATTTTTGTTTTTAATATGGGGCGGAGTGTGGGAATCGAACCCACGTATGCTGGTGCCACAAACCAGTGTGTTAACCACTTCACCAACTCCGCCAAATATTTTTTGCATTTTAACAAATGCAATAGTATTTTAACAAACATACCAAATAAAATCAATATGTAATTAATAAAATATGATATAATTTTTATATAGGAGTAAGTTATGGATAATATAAAAGTTTTAATTGATGAAGAAAAATTACAAAAAAGAGTAAAAGAACTAGCAAAGGAAATAGAAAAGGACTATAAAGATAAAGAAATAAACTTAATATGTATTTTAAAAGGTTCAATATTCTTTACGTGTGACCTTGCTAAAAACATAAATAATAACGTTAAGATAGATTTTTTAAGATTAGCTAGCTACGAGGGAGAAAACAGCTCCAAAGTAAAGTTAGTAGCTAACCTTCTTCCTAGTATAGAAAACAAAGACGTTATAATAATAGAAGACATAATTGATACTGGTAAAACCCTTAACTATTTAGTACCTTACTTAAAAAAGGAAAACCCAAAAAGTATAAAAGTATGTACCCTTTTAGATAAACCTTCTAGAAGAGCTGTATCCTTTAAAGCGGATTATACTGGTTTTGAAATCGAGGATAAATTTGTTATTGGTTATGGGCTTGATTTTGATCAAGATTACCGAAACCTACCATTTATTGGGTACATAGAAAAATAAATATAGTTATTCGTCTTGGTTATTAAACAAGGCTGCACTTTTTATGGTATTACTACCATATTTTTTATTTATTTCGTCCATTGCCTTTTGAACCTTATCTCTTTTTTCTATTTTACCAGCTTCTTCAAAAAGAGAAATTTGCTCATAAGTTTTATCGGTTAAGTCGGTAACCCTAATTCCTACAAGTCTTATTGGGTCACCCTTCCACATGCTCTTTAATAATTCACACGCGTTTTCATAAATATCCTCGTTAGAAGATATTGGGTTAACCAACTTTTTTTGGTGTCCATAACTAAAAAATTCATTATTTTTAAGTTGAACTGATATAACGGTAGCGTATTTATTTTCAGCCCTAAGCCTTATTCCCACCATATCAGATAACTTTCTAAGCACTTTTTTCAAATCGGGAATGTTATCTACATCTCGTGGTAAAGTTGTTGAATGTCCGATCCCCTGATTCTTAGGAATTGGTCTTTCTACCAAGGAATCATCAATTCCGTTTGCGTATTCATGCATCATGGTTCCCATTGATTTAAAATACCTGTTAAGCATGTTTTTATCTGCCTTTGCTAAGTCTCCTATCGTGTTTATCCCTAACTCATGAAGTTTAGCGCTAGAACGCTTACCAACCATGAATAAATCATCAACTGGTAAAGGCCACATCTTGGTCTTTATCTCGTTATCAAATAGCGTATGGACCTTGTTAGGTTTTTCGAAATCACTAGCCATCTTTGCACATACCTTAGAATTAGCAACCCCAACGTTCACCGTAAAGCCAAGTGTTTGGTATATTTCATCCTTAATTTTATAAGCTAGTTTAACAAGGTCTCCAAACATCATTTCCATTCCGCTCATGTCCATAAAACATTCATCAATCGAATATCTTTCTATGACCGGAGTATACTTACATAAAATGTTATAAAACTTATCAGAGTACTCTTTATATTTTGCTCTGTTTGACTGTACAACAAAAAGTTTATCAACCTTTCTTCTTGCCATATAAAGTGGTTCTCCGGTTACAATTCCGGCTTTTTTAGCAGGAAAGCTTTTAGCTAGTACGACTCCCCTTCTTTTTTTCTCATCACCACCTACTACCGCAGGAATGGTCCTTATATCAAGGTTACTCCCATTTTTAAGCATCTCGAGTGCTGACCATGATAGAAATGCATTATTTACGTCAATATGAAATATTATTCTTTCCATTTCTATCACCTCTGTTTATATTATACTAAAAAAATCCCACTTTGGGATTATTTTTTAAAACAAATGTATGCTATTACGATGAGTAATATAACCAAGACGGACAAAATTGCAATCAATATATAATTATTATTTTTTGTTTCTTTAGTGGTTATTTTAACCTGCGTGTTACTAACGCTTTCTCTTACGACCTTTAACACGCTGTCATCACATATTTTATTTAGCAAGTACATGGTTTCTTCGGTTGGGTTACCCGGATTTTTTTCCTTGGTTTCCTTGTCCGCTAAAATAAATTCTGGCGTCATTATTCTAATTTTAGTCTTCGCAAACTTTATTAATCTAATTACGCTACTTTTGGTAACCGAAGGTATAATTTTCTTTTTCAAGCTAATTTTAGAACCATCTTTACTCATTGCGTAAGTTTTAATCGTTAGATTATTATTAATGATTGAGTAAGGAAAAAAGCCAACCGTTGTACCTTGATACTTTATCTTAAAACCATAATCTTCCATTGAGTATTTTTTAGAGTCAGATATAATATCAAACTCATACTCTCTTGCAAGCTCTTTTATTTTTTTTCTTACTTCATCTGACTTTTTATTCTTAACTAATATGTAAAAATCAGAATGATACTCAAAAGATTCTTTACCAGTAACCAAATAAGGTACTATACTACCAGAAATGGCAATGTTTCCTGCTAAATCTTCCTCACTTACTAGCGTTAAAATAATATCAACTATGTCATTATAATTACTATTCATATTATTTCTCCTATTTATATTATACTTTAATTATATAACAAAGTTATTAAAATGCAATTAAAATTATGAATAATAATAAACAAAAAGTCGTAATTAAGTAATGGATGTGTGATTTTATCTTAAAGTTCAAACTAAGTTCTATTATGGTAGGTATGAAAATAAGACCAATGATAAACAAAGAATATAAAAACTTAACAACTGAAGTAAAATAAAAAAGTTCCACAGAAATAAAAAGAATGATTAATTGAATCATAAAATTAAATATAACATGCTTTCTCATACTACATTATATGACAATTTTTTTCCCTTGACATTGTTATTATAAGTGTGTTATTATTTTTTTCGTTCACCTAAAAAGGAGATGACTAAAGTGACGATGCTAGCATCACGTTTTGGAACCGATGGTATATTTTCTACGAACACAAAGAAAATCGAAGTTCCACAAGACAAATTCAAAAAAATTATATTAAAAGAAAAAGAAATGATCGCAGACATTATAACCTCAGAACTTGAGGACGCTAATGATTTCGTAGAGTTTTCAAACGCTTTTTACCTAGATGGTGAATTATTTCCAACAATCAGTGAGAAACTTGCAAAATCAGGTAAAAACGCAACACTTATTTCACCACACGTTAAGACGAATCTAACTAAAGAAGGTCTTTCAACCATAAAAACAAGCATAGATCGTCCTTTTTATAATTATGATGAAATAATGTCTAGTAAACTAATAAAAGAACTTGAGGGTGTTGGATGTTTTATTACGGAAAACAAGTCATCAAGGCTAATGAATCATTTTAAAACTTGGGCTGGAGTTGGAATACCTTGTGTTTTTGCTGCTACCGGAGAGTTAGACGGAAGATTCAAAAAATATTCTGATGATATTAACATGATGTTTAAAAAAGCCACTACCAACAACATGCTAGAATACAAGGTATCATTTGATTATGATTCAAATACCAACTCAGTTGCTAAAGTATACTTTTTAAAAAGAAAATAGAGGGTTTTATTAAAACTCTCTATTTTAATATTCTTTTTAAGTTTAAACCAGCATTGTATATTTCTTTTTTACTTAGGTTATCATCATTATTATTAAGAATGTTAACCGCGTCTTTTAAAGAACAATCGTTCTTTACCATAACATCTACTATTTTAGCTTCAATTGAAATTTCTGTTTCTTCTTCTCCTGGTAATGGTTCATTACTGATTAAAACAACATATTCGCCCTTTAAACTATTAGGATCATCCTTCATAATTTGGTATACATCTTCTATTTTTCCATGAACGCATGACTCATGTATTTTAGTTAATTCCGAGCATACGCTTACCACACATCCTGGAATTTCGTTTTTTAATTCTGTTAATAGTTTGATTATTCTTTTTGGCGATTCATATACCACTTTAGTTTTAATAGAAGAGTGTTTTATGTTATTAAATAGCTCCTTTTTTAGTTTGTTTTCCGTTGGGACAAACCCGTAAAAAGAAAACGTAGAAGTATCAAGACCACTGATAGATAAAGCTGTTATTACCGCGGAACAACCTGGAACACCAAGCACTTTTATACCATTTTCTATGGCTTCTTTTACTAGTATGTAACCAGGATCTGATATACAAGGGGTTCCAGCATCCGATACAAGTGCTACGTCTTTTCCGCTGTTTAGATCTTGCACTACTTTTGTGGTTCTTTCTTTCTCATTAAACTTATGATATGACACCATTTTATTTTTTATATTAAAGTAATTAAGTAACTTTATTGTTTGCCTCGTATCCTCTACCAATATATAATCTACTTTTTCAAGCGTTTCTATCGCTCTTGAAGAAAAGTCCTTCAAATTACCAATTGGCGTTGCAACAACGTATAACGTTCCCATAAAATCACACCCTTCGCTTAATAATTATAATATTTTAAAAGCCAAACATCAACCATTCTGGTTTTAATAATAATAGTATTCCAATTATAAAAAGTAAGGGTCCACTTATTAAATTAATGTATTTATTTAGTTTATTACTAATCTTTTTATAAATAAAGAATAAAATTGATAAAATTATTACGTTAGCAAGCATAAAGAAGATTACGTAAACTATTAAGTACATGGCTCTTCTTATACCACTTATGGTATTTAATGATAATAAATTATTAAATAAAGTTAATATACTGCTATCATGATATACATTAATAACTACTGATAATATTCCAAGTATAACTATCCCTAAAACAGATAAAGTAAACAAAAACTTATCATTATTTTTTATAGAACTAATTAGTTTATTTTCCACTTTTTTATCACTTCTAGAAGGTTCTCCAACAAAGCTATTTAACTTTATCGCAGCAAACGTTATGGCAGTAACCGAAAATATTATTCTAACGAGTGGAAAATAATTAACTATACTTAAGTAATTAACGGAAGATAAAATGGTAAAAAGATAAGCGATTGATAAAGAAAACACAAATATTAAACACAACCAAAGCATTTTTTTCTTGTCTTTTATATTTGCTAAAAGACAAACTAAAAATAATAGCATCCATAACGTACACGTATTAAAACCATTAAGTAATCCAAGAATAATGGTAGAAAAATAAAGATTAACGTTTTTTAAATCAACGTTAAAAGAAAAAGGTAGACTTAAAGAGTAAAGGTTAGCACTACTACCATCATTATTGTTTTTATCCTCGGAAAGTACTCCTTTTACAATGCCTAACTTAATACCTACGTTATCCACAAAGTTTTCTTTTGAAGCCAATCTTATATGATAAAGGAAGGTATCGTCCGTAACTCCTTTTGAATAACCAAAAATAGGAGTATTATCAATTATCGTAAAAGGAACTCCGGTTGGGTTAACGTCTAGATAGCTTGCTATGTCATTCATTATCTCTTTATTTTCACTATCATTCCATACTTCATATCTAATTATGTTTAAGTCATACTCATCTTTAATACCATTTAAATATTCGTAGGCTTCTTCACAATGCGGGCATGTTTTTCCATAAAACATATATACGTTTACTTCCTTAGCCGTTACTTTTTCACAAAAAGAAAAGAAAAAAACAAATAAAAATACAATGCATGGCAATATTTTTCTTAACTTCATTTTTAAACTCCTAACACGAATTAATTATATCACATAAGCATTTAAAAAACCCATATAATATGGGTTCATGTCTTAATTATTTTGCCGGAATAATACGAGTTACCGTACCATCGGTATTAATGATTCTTTTTTCTACTTTTTCTGGATAAATAACCTTAACTTTTTGTGCAGGTATAACAACCGTTTTATCATCAGCATTAGCAACACTTGCAACTACTCTATTAGGATTTTGAAAAGTAATAACTTGTAATGGAGTTCTAGTAGTTAAAACACCAATTCCACAAATCAAAAACACAAAAGTAAAAGCAATACCAACGCCTATTTTGCACCAAGAATCCTTTATTAACTCCTTATCAGCAAGACGAGGTCTTCCTACTGGGTTTTTCTCTTCTTTTTTTGCCAAACTATCAACTCCTTTACTATAATCTACTATAATAGTAACACAAAAATATACTAGTTAAACATTTTTTATTTGATGTTTACACTATTGTTTACTATATTTTAATTATGTTATCATTTTTTTAATTATATACTAAAAAATAGAATCTTTTTATTTTGATTCTATTTCGTAATAATTAAATCATCATCCTTAACATCAACGGTTAAATCATCCCCACTTATAACACTTCCATCAATTAGTTTTTTCGCAAGAAGTGTCTCCAAGTTCTTAGATAAGAATCTTTTAAGTGGTCTTGCACCATAATTATGATCATAACCATGATCTACGATCCAGTCTTTTGCACAATCACTTAGTTTAATATTTATTCTTTGGTGTTTTAACTTCTTATTTAAATCATCTACCAACTTATCTAATATCTCATAAATAACTTCCTTAGATAAAGAATTAAAAATAATTATTTCATCAATACGGTTTAAGAATTCTGGTCTAAAGTAGTTCTTTAGCTCTTGGTTTATAACGTCTTCATCTACTTTTCCATCAAGTACGTACTCACTTCCAACGTTAGACGTCATGATTATTATGGTGTTTTTAAAATCAACCGTACGTCCGTGACCATCCGTTATTCTTCCGTCATCTAATATTTGAAGAAGAATGTTTAAAACGTCTTTGTGAGCTTTTTCTATCTCATCAAACAAAACTATACTATATGGATTTCTTCTTACCGCTTCAGTTAATTGACCACCTTCATCATATCCAACATATCCTGGAGGCGCTCCAATTAACCTTGCAACAGAATGAGATTCCATGTACTCACTCATGTCGATTCTAACCATGTGCTTTTCATCATCAAAAAGTTCATACGCAAGCGTTCTTGCAACCTCGGTTTTACCAACACCAGTTGGGCCTAAGAAGATAAACGAACCAATTGGTCTATTTTCATCTTTAATACCTGATCTTGACCTTATTATGGCCTCACTTACTAGTTTTAAGGCCTCATCCTGACCCTTAACTCTTTTTTTCATGTTTTCTTCAAGGTGTAAAACCTTTTCCTTTTCACCTTGAGAAAGTTTCGAGATAGGAATGTTCGTCCATCTTGAAATAACCGTTGCGATTGACTCTTCGGTTACCCTGTCTGATAAAATCTTGTTTTCACTTGAGCTTTTCAAATTATCAAGCTTTTTTTCAAGTTCTGGAATAACACCATGCCTTAATCTTGCTGCAGACTCTAAATCATAGTTATTTTCAGCCATTTCAAGTTTAAATCTTGCATCTTCCAAATCTTTTTTAGTCTTTTTAATATCAGCTTGAACACGTTTTTCTTTTTCCCAATCACTTCTTAGTTTAGACTCTTCTTCCTTCATTTCCTTGATGTGGGCATCTAGCTCTTTTACCCTTTGTTTGCTAATGTCATCTTTATCCTTTTTAATAGCTTCCCTTTCTATTTGAAGTTTCATTATCCTACGGGTTAAGCTATCTAGGTTTTCTGGTACCGAATCCATTTGTACACGAATTGTAGCACAAGCTTCATCAATTAAATCAATTGCTTTATCAGGTAAGAAACGATCGGTTATGTACCTGTTTGATAAAGTTGCTGCTGCAACTAGTGCGTTATCTGAAATCGATACGCCATGATGAACTTCAAACCTTGATTTTAATCCCCTTAATATGGTTATGGTATCAGATACAGATGGTTCTTTTACCATTACCTTTTGGAAACGTCTTTCTAAGGCGCCATCATCCTCAATATATTTACGGTACTCGTTTAAGGTAGTTGCACCAATACAGTGGATTTCTCCTCTTGCAAGCATTGGTTTTAACATGTTACCAGCGTCCATTGCACCTTCTAACTTACCAGCACCAACAATCATGTGAATCTCATCGATAAACATAATGATGTTACCCTCTGATTTTTTAACCTCGTTAAGAACGTTTTTTAATCTTTCCTCAAACTCACCACGATATTTTGCTCCTGCAATTAAAGCAGCCATATCAAGTTCCCAAATCGTTTTATCCTTTAAAGAACTTGGTACGTCTCCCTTTACGATACGTTGTGCTAATCCTTCTATGATGGCCGTTTTACCAACACCAGGCTCACCAATCAAAACCGGGTTATTCTTTGTTTTACGTGATAAAATACGAGTAATACTACGTATTTCTTCATCCCTACCTATTACTGGATCCACCTTTCCATCTTTAACGTACTGAGTAATATCTCTACCATATTTTTCAAGAACGTTTTCTTGTTGCTCGTTATTCATATTAAACATTTTGTCCACCCCACTTTCATATTATAAATATAATTATGCATTATTTCATGCTACTAGATACATTATATAACATAAATTAGCACTTGTCAAGCAAGAGTGCTAATTTATTTTAATTTTAAAAATGAACCTACTTATTAAGCTCATTAAATAAATCATCGACTGAATTAAAAACTTTTCCATCACCTTCATAGGCACTATTTATAGCATTAAAAGTCTCTTTGTTAGGCGAAGATCTATATTCCTTGATTTTATCTACTTTTTCTATAAAAGTGTTTGTGTATTTGTACCAATTATATATACTCTTTTTTCTTTGCTTATATTTTTCTAAATCTTCTTTTTTATATTCTTTATGTTGTTTTAACCATCTTAAAATAGTTCTATTATAACACGTATCAATGCATGTTCTAATTATTATTATAGTACCCTTTAACTTACCAATATCTTTTATACAATGGAACTGTGCGCAATCTATTACTATAGTTTTATTAGTACCTTTACAATAATTTAATATATCTTCATATATTAAATCGAAATCATTTCCCAAGTCTGGTAATTTTTTATATTTCTTCCTAAACATAACACCAAGCTCTTTATTAATTCCCTTTGCTTTGTCGAATCTAGCATCAGAAAATATATCATCAGTATCTATGATTAAATAATCGTCAGTTTTAAAATGTTCATTAGCATAATATGATTTACCAGAACCACTTTGACCAGTTAAATTAATTATATTATCATCTGTTAATTTTTTTATATATGGCTTTTTATCTATAAATCTATTGATTAGTAATGGTGACTTTATTTCTTCTAATTCTTCAACAACCTTATTATATGTATCATAATTAATATTGCCTTCGTGCCATGGTTTTAAAGCTTTTTTAACCTTATCTATTGCATTATCAATGTTTTCTTTATTTACTTTATCTTTTATTATCATTAAAGCAAGCTCATAGTAACCTCTAGAAGCTAAAAGTCCAATACATTCAAAATATGTTGAAAGGGGCAATTCGGATTTTTTATAAAAATCGCGAAGTAAATCATCTGATATAGGGATCGGATTTTTAAGTATTATTTTATTTGCAATAAATATACCGCCTGGTGTTTTATTATTTTTTACTTCTACTAATTCTGCATCACTTGGAAGTTCAACCTCATATAAAGTATCACCCCTAGACATCCATCTTAGCGAACATTCTTCGTTAGTAAAGTTAAAACCACCACGTCTGTCCCAATCATCATTATACGGATCCCACGTATCAGCTGTAATTACCTTCCCTATTTCGAATTTTTCATTCTCTTTATTTGCAATATTTGTACCAAATACCCATTTTAAATATTTTTTGCTCATTATTAAGCCTCCTTTAAAATCAGATAATTAATATGAAATTCTTATGTTTTTTAAATCAGTTAATTTATTATTTTCATCAAACTCTAGTTTAAATAATTCTGGCGCATTATAATTACCCTCAAATATTAATTTATCATTAAAATATAAGCGCATTTTATATTTCTCATAATCAGTAAACACAACTTTTGCTATTTTAGACAAAAGGCAAGATAATGCAGTGCCATGCGTTGCGATAAAAATCTTTTTGTTTTTATATTCATTTAAAACATAATTTAACGCATTAAAAATTCTTTCTGTAACTTC
>CALVIH010000032.1 GCA_944329445.1 uncultured Bacilli bacterium
TAAAAACATGATATAATATAATAGATTTATGAGGAAGTGATGAAAATGAACAATAATCCAATTAACTGGTACCCAGGCCACATGGCTAGAATTTGCTATTTTTATTAAAAAATAAGATGAGATATTTTAGTTTATACCGCATAAGTAGCCTTACAAAAAAATATTATTTGCAAAGAGAGGAGATGGTATAATGGTAAAAGATTTAATGATTAGAAGTAGCAGTGCTGAATTTTTAATTTTTGAAAGACAGACTCATAATAAAGGAATACAAGTTAGATTTGAAAATGGTGATTTATGGTTGACTCAAAAGGCAATGGCAGAACTATATAACTGTTCACCTGATAATATAGGATTACATTTAAAAAATATTTATAACGATTTAGAACTTGATAGAAATTCAACTAGCGAGGATTTCTCGGTAGTTCGAAACGAAGGTACAAGAGTAGTTACTAGAAAATTAAAATATTACAATTTAGATGCGGTTATTTCTGTCGGCTATCGAGTTAATTCAGACAGAGCAATTCAATTTAGAAGATGGGCCACAAATATATTAAGAGAATTTTCTAAAAAGGGATATATTATAGATAAAAAGAGAATGGCAAATGGTGCTTTTTTTGATGAGGATTATTACGATTCATTACTTGCAGAAATTAGAGAAATAAGATTATCAGAAAGAAGATTCTATCAAAAAATCACAGATATATATGCTACAAGTGTTGATTATGATTCTAAATCTCCTATCACTATTAAATTTTTTAAAAAAGTACAAAATAAAATGCATTATGCAATATCACATCAAACAGCCGCTGAAATTATTTATGATAGAGCAGATGCAGAAAAAGAACATATGGGGCTTACAAATTGGAAAAATTCACCAAACGGTAAAATACTTGAAACAGATGTTGTTATTGCTAAAAATTATTTAAGTAAAGAGGAGTTAGAACAATTGGAATTGATAGTTACTGCATTTTTAGATTTGGCAGAGGCTAGGGCTAAAAGGCACATTCCAATGACAATGGAAGATTGGTCAAATAGGATTGATAAATTTTTACTTTCTGATGATAGAGATATATTAAAAGATGCCGGAAAAATATCACATGAAATAGCTTGTGATAAAGCATTAACCGAATTTGAAAAATATAGAATTAAGCAAGATAAATTATATAAATCGGATTTTGATTTATTGTTGGAAGAAAGTGGTAAAGTAGGTGAGACAGATGAATAATGAAAAAATCCCAACGAGTGCCAATATTAATTGCTTGATACCGATTTATTTAACCTCTTTTAAAAGTCTTTGTAAATAAAGTAATTTAGAGTTTTAAGATATTGTACGTTTTTTAAAAAAACGAAAAAATTAGTAAAATGATTAATTTTTATTAAAAAAATAAGATGAGATATTTTTATTGATACCGCATAAGTAACCCCACTTATATAGTTAAACTAGAAAGAAGGTGTAATTTATGAATAGTAAAATAAATAATATTAATAGGCCGTTGCAACTTACAACACATGATTTTTTAATATATAAAGATTCTAATGATAACGTTAAAGTTAGTGTAATGTTAATAAATAATGATATATGGCTTACTCAAAATTTAATTGCAGAGTTATTTGGAGTAGGAAGAAGTACAATTACGGAACATATTAATAATATTTTAAATAGCGGAGAACTTGATGAAAAAAACACCGTCGGAAAAACCGACGTTGATAATTCTAAAAAGCCTGTAAAAATATATAATCTTGATATGATTATTGCTGTTGGTTATCGTGTAAATTCAAAAAAAGCAACTAACTTTAGAATTTGGGCAACAAAAGTTTTAAAAGAATATATGATTAAAGGCTTTGCTATGGATGATGAAAGACTAAAGAATCCTGAGTTTATCTTTGGTGAAGATTATTTTGAAGAACTTTTAGAACGTATCAGAAATATTCGTTCTAGTGAAAGAAGATTTTATCAAAAAATTACAGATATATACTCTTCTTGTAGTATAGATTATGATAAGGATTCAGAAACAACAAGAGAGTTTTTTAAAACCGTTCAAAATAAATTACACTATGCAATAACAGGAAATACGGCTGCTGAAATTATATATGATAGGGCAGATGCAACTAAAGAAAATATGGGTTTAACAAATTGGAAGAATTCACCTGATGGACCAATATATAGATATGATGTTTTAATTGCCAAAAATTATTTAAATGAAAAAGAGCTAAAAGATTTAAATAGAATTATTACTATGTGTTTAGATTATGCACAAATGCAAGCTGAAAATCATAATGCCATGACAATGAAAGATTGGGTAGAAAAATTAAATGCATTTTTACAATTTAATGGAAAAGAAATTCTTCATAATGAGGTAAGATATCTGCTAAAGTTGCACAAGAATTAGCATATAAAGAATATGATAAATTCAAGTTAAAACAAGATAAAATATATCAATCAGATTTTGATAAATTTTTAAACGAGGTAAAAGAAATAGAAGAGATAAATAGTAATTTGTAAGTAGGAGGTATTGAATGTTAATTACAGGAATTTTAATTACAATAGTTGCAATTTTTATGTTTTTAGTACCCAATTTTTTTTATGAGGCTTAAAAATCCTGGAATACCAGATAGATTATTAAAGAATGCTAAAATGAAAAGTGTTCTTAGAGTATGGGGTGGCATTTTTGTAATAATTGGAATTTTATTGATTGTTTTTTCAATTGTTTAATAATAAATCATAATATGTGATTAGAGGAGGTTAAGTGATGAAAATAATAACATTATGTGGAAGTTTAAAATTTAAAAAAGAAATGATGGAGACAGCAGAAAAAATGGCTTTAAAAGGTAACTGTATTCTTACGCCAGTTTATTCTGTGTTAGAAAATTATGAAAGAACAGATGAGCAACTAAAAAAGTTAAAAGAAGAGCATTTTAGAAGAATAGAATTAGCAGATGCAATATTAGTAGTAAATGTAAATAATTATATTGGCGATAGTACAAATTTAGAAATAGAATATGCAAAGAAATTAGGTAAAGAAATCTTATATTATACAGATTTTAAAGAATAATAGTAGAAATACAACTTACAATTTATATGGTAGACATTAGTCTGCTTTTTCTTTTCACTAAAAATTATGGTATAATGAAATAGATTTATGCAAGGAAGTGATCACAATGAATAACGAAAAAATCCCAACAAGTTCCAATATTAATTGGTACCCAGGCCACATGGCAAAAACCAGAAGACTTATTAAAGAGAAAATTGATATGGTTGACATCGTATACGAAGTTGTTGATGCAAGAATCCCATTATCTTCTAAGATAAAAGACGTTGATGATTTAATAAAAAGTAAACTTAGAATAATAATTATGGCAAAGACTGATTTGTGTGATCTTGATAAAACAAAATCATTAGCGGCCAAGTATGAACAACTAGGCTATAAAGTGGTTATGACTGATTTAATAAATAATAAAGGAATAAATAAAATTTATGAGGTAACCGACTTTTTATTAAATGATTTAAACAAAAAAAGAGAAGAAAAAGGACTTAAAAAAAGGGCGTATAGAGCTTTAATTATTGGAATACCTAACGTAGGTAAATCCACCTTAATTAATCGTTTAGTGGGTAAAAAAGCAACGATTACAGGAGATAAGCCTGGTGTTACTAAAAATCTTTCTTGGATAAGAATTAATAAAGATTTAGAATTACTTGATTCACCAGGAATATTATGGCCAAAGCTTGATGATCAAACGCAAGCTTATAACTTGGCATGTTTTTCTGCCATTAAGGAAGAAATCCTCCCAAAGGGTAAAGTTGCTTGTTATATTCTTAATTATTTAAATAATAATTATAGGGATAATTTAATAAAAAGATACGATCTATCTGATTTCGATTATGATGACGTTGTCCCAGCATACGAAAAGATAGGTAAAAAAAGAGGATGCTTGGTATCTGGCGGTGAAGTTGATTATGATAAAGTTTCTAATTTAATAATTAAGGATTTAAGGGAAGGATACCTAGGAAAAGTAACGTTTGACGAGGTATAATTTGAAGGAGTTTAAAAAATATAAATAGAAAAAGAAGTGAATTAAATGGTAAATCTATATGAAAATGAAACAAGGTTATGGAACGATGGTTATTTTAATGTTGTAGGATGTGATGAAGCAGGACGTGGACCCCTTTTTGGGCCAGTTGTATGTGCTGCTGTTATCCTTCCACATGATTTTAAGCTGGATGGTTTAAATGATTCTAAAAAGTTAACTGAGAAAAAAAGAGAAACCTTTTACCCAATAATAATGGAAAAGGCTCTAGCGGTTGGTGTGTCTATTGTATCTGCTAAAGAAATAGATGAAATTAACATATACGAAGCATCAAGGCAGGGCATGTTAAGGGCAATAGAAAAATTAAGCGTTAAACCTGATTATATAATAACTGACGCAATGCCACTTGATGGGTTTAGCAATATTCCACATGAGGCCATTATAAAAGGTGATGCTAAAAGTATAACTATCGCAGCGGCTTCCGTTATTGCAAAAGTAACCCGTGATAGGTTAATGTATGAAGAGGATAAAAAACATCCTGAGTATGAGTTTTGTAAACATAAAGGATATCCGACAAAAAAACACATTGAACTTTTAAATAAGTATGGTATAATCGATGGATATAGGCATACATATGGTCCTGTAAAGAAATATTTAAGTGAACATAATAAATAGGAGGCATTATAATGAGTAAAAACTTGGTCATAGTAGAATCTCCTACTAAAACAAAGGCAATAGAAAAATATTTAGGAAATGATTATAAGGTGGTATCAAGTAAGGGTCACATAAGAGATTTGGCAACCTCTGGTAAGTTTGGTCTTGGTGTTGATATAGAAAATCATTTTGAACCGAATTACGTTGCGATTAAAGGTAAAAAGAAAGATATTACGGCTTTAAAAAAAGATGCTAAGGCATCTAAGAAAGTTTATCTTGCAACAGACCCTGACCGTGAGGGAGAAGCTATTTCTTGGCATTTAAAGGATGCGTTAGAGCTTTCCGATAATGATTATGATAGAGTTGTATTTAACGAAATAACAAAGGATGTTGTAAAAGATGCATTTAATCATCCTAGAAAAATAGATGATGATTTAGTACATAGTCAGGAGACAAGAAGAATATTAGATAGAATAATTGGTTTTAGACTAAGTAAGTTAATGCAATCTAAGACCGGAGGAAAATCTGCCGGAAGAGTTCAGTCGGTTGCTTTAAAACTAATCGTTGATCGTGAACGCGAAATACAAGCGTTTAAAGAAGAAGAGTATTGGACAATAAGTGCTAAATTTCCTGAAATGGAAGCTGATTTAGATACCATTGATGGTAAAAAGGCTGATTTAAAAACAGAAGATGAAGCAGATGCGGTAATTAATGGTTTAAATAAAGAATTTATCGTTTCTAACTACGAGACAAAACCAAAGAAAAAGGCCTCTAAATACCCGTTTATTACTTCTACAATGCAGCAGGAAGCTATTTCGAAACTTGGTTTTTCATCTAAGAAAACCATGCAGGTTGCACAAAAGTTATATGAAGGTATTGATATTGGTAGTGAAACGGTAGGTTTAATTACCTACATGAGAACCGATTCGGTTAGATTATCAGACGAGTTTATAAAATCAAGTTATGCCTTTATTAAAGAAAACCATGGTGAAGAATACATCGGACACGTAAAAACATCTAAGAAGAAGGAAAATGTTCAAGATGCTCACGAAGCGATTAGGCCATCTAGTATTAACAGGACACCCGAAAGCGTAAAAGAATACCTTTCTAAAGATGAATTTAAGTTATATGAAATGATATACGCAAGAGCGCTTGCTTCTTTAATGAAGGAAGCTAAGGTTAACGCAACAACGATAACGTTAGATAACAACAACACAACGTTTAAAGCAACGGGACAAGTTCTTATTTTTGATGGTTATTTAAAGGTATATCAAAAATTCGAGTCATCAGAGGATAAAACTTTACCTAAGTACAAAGTAGGGGATAAGTTGGTATCAGATGAGATAATAAAGGATCAACATTTTACTAAACCACCAGCTAGATACACAGAGGCTAAACTAATTAAGGCGATGGAAGAGCTTGGCATAGGAAGACCATCTACTTATGCATCTACCATCACCACTTTAACCCAAAGAGGCTACGTAACAATCGTAGATAAAAAGTTGAATCCAACTGAAATAGGTATTACAACCACAGATAAACTTCAAGAATTCTTTAGTGATTTGATAAACGTGGAGTACACGGCAAAGATGGAAGAGGATTTAGACAAAATTGCAGAGGGTAAAAAAGTTTGGTATAAATTACTTGAAAACTTTTATAAAGATTTTGAACCAGAAGTTGAAAACGCCTTTGATAAAATGGAGAAAAAGCAAGATGAACAAACTGGAGAAGTTTGTCCTAATTGTGGAAGACCAATGGTGATTAAAAACGGAAGGTATGGTAAGTTTGAAGCATGTTCTGGATATCCAGAATGTAAATACATAAAACCAAAAGAAAAGCCTCCAGTAGTCGAGGTGTGTGATTGCCCTAAGTGTGGCGGTAAAATAGTCGAAAGAAAAACCAAAAAAGGAAAAATCTTTTATGGGTGTGGTAATTTTCCTAAGTGTAAGGTTGCTGTATGGGATAAACCAACTGGAGAATTATGTCCTGAGTGTCATAGTTTACTCGTAGAAGATAAAGATAAAAACATTAAGTGTAGTGCTTGCGATTATAAGAAATAAAAAAGTAAAAAAGTTACTTTTTTATTTTTCTTTACGTACCAAACAATTGTATCTTTACTTTTGCTATAGAATGTGATATCTTTAATAAGGCAGCTAAAAAATATGTTGTTTAAATGATTAGTTATGTTTGCTTTGAATATAATATAATCGGATAAGAGGTTGATTACATTGAATTTAATGAGTAAGATATATAGTGATAAAAAATTTATGAGTGTGGCTGGACCTATTCTTAGTCATAAAGAATTTTTAAAAACTAAGTCTATTGTTCATCATGGCAATACTAGGTACAATCATTCTGTTAGGGTTGCATATTTAGCATATACCTTATCAAAACTATTTGGTTGTGATCAAACAAGCACTATCAGGGGTGGGGCTTTACATGACTTTTTCTTGGTAAGGGATGATAAAAATATTGCTACCTCAACTAAAATGCTTATTGAACACCCAAAAATAGCAAAACAAAACGCAATAACTTACTTTGGTGTAAATGAAAAAGAACAGAACATAATAGAGTCTCATATGTTTCCTGTTTCTAACGTAGCACCAAAATCAAAGGAAGCGTGGTTGGTAACACTTTCTGATAAACTTGTTGCAACGTTTGAGGGTTTGGGTAGGGCAAAAGCTCAGGCAACCGTATGGATGTTATTTTTAATTAATTTTATAAGATAGAAAAAACACATAAACAAAATGATTATGTGTTTTATTTTTATATGGCGTCCCCGGCGCGATTCGAACGCGCGACCCTTCGCTTAGGAGGCGAATGCTCTATCCTGCTGAGCTACGAGGACACAAGTTAATTATAACATATTTCTTTAGATTATGGTATAATAATTTATGTTAAATAAAGAGGTAGATAAAGATGAAAAGAGCAGTTGTTTTATCCGGCGGTGGTGCTAAAGGCGGATACGAAATAGGTGTTTGGAAAGCACTTAGAAGGTTAGATATTGATTATGACATAGTAACAGGCACGTCGGTTGGTGCTTTAATAGGGGAATTAATGGTTCAAAAAGACTATGATAAAGCACTTAAATTATGGTATTTTATGGATTATAGTAAGGTTATGGACATAGAGATAAATGGCAAGTTTAGTACTAAAAAAGGAAGGGAAGAAATTGTAAAAAAATATGCTAAAGGCGTTATTAAGGGAGGAAGAGAACTTACTGGTTTAAAGAAGATAGTTGATGATTTGTATGATGATGATAAGTTTTTTTCATCAAACGTAGATTATGGATTAGTAACTGTTTATTTTCCATCTTTTAAACCTAAGTACGTTGTAAAGTCAAAACTAAAAAAAGACGAGGTAAAAGATTACTTAATGGCTTCTAGCGCTTGTTTTCCCGCTTTTAAAATGTATAAGATAGGTAATAACTCTTTTATAGACGGTGGCTATTATGATAATTTGCCAATTAATTTGGCAATTAAATTAGGCGCTGAAGAAGTAATTGCAGTAAATACAGGAGCACTTGGAATAACAAGAAAAACAGTAAATAAAAACGTTAAAATAATTAATATAAAACCAAAAAATGACATTGGAAACTTCCTTGCTTTTGAAAAAAAATACGCAAGAAGGGCCATTAGTTTTGGTTATAATGATGCCATGAAAACCTTTGGAAAGTTACAAGGTGATTTATATACGTTTAAGTATGGATCATTAAAAAGGAATCATAAAAGAAATAATAAACGGTTTATAAATAACATAAAAAGATACTTACCAGATTTAGTTAGTAAAATTAAATATAAAAAAATTTTAAGTGATGATAATTATGATGAGTTCAATAAGGTTTTAGAAAATACTGCCAAAGTTTTTTGCGTGGACGAGGCAAATGTTTATAGAACTTCGTTTTTAAACATGAAAATAAGAAGAGAGTTTATAAAAACTAAAATAACTTCATTTAGTAAGATAAAAAGAAAGATAAAAACAAAAGCGTTAAAGAAAAACTACATAAATAAAGAACTTGTAGTTTATATATATAATTTGTTGAAAGATTATGAAAATAATAAAAAAACAATTATTAGCATTTCATTATTTTTCTTTGATGCATTTTTATCTGCGGTATACTTAAAAACAATTATGAGGTAAAAAAATGAAAAAAATAGATAAACCAAAAATAAAACCTAAAATAGAAAATGCAAGCATAAATGGTGTGTTGTTAGAAGATAAGATGTATGATTTTCTTTTTGAAAACGAATGCTGCAAAAGGGTAATTGAAAACATAGAGTTTAATGGTTGTGCATTTAAAAACGTTAATTTTGATGATGAATGTATTAAAAACGTTGATTTTATTGATTGCATTTTTGATTCTTGTAATTTATCCAACTTTTATACAAGTGCAAAACTTTTTTTAAGATGTAAGTTTAGTAACTGTTCTTTTATTGGTGCATCTTTATTTGATAGTAGTATAAGACATGTTATTTTTAAAGAGTGTAACATGAGTTATGTTAATTTTTCTTCTTCTTTAAATAGTGTTTTTTTTTATGAATGTAACCTTTCAAAGGGAAGATTTTTTGAAAATAAGTTTCAAAATGTTATAATGGATAAGTGTAATTTAACTGATACAGAAATTTATAAAACAAAACTAGATGGAATGGATTTATCAAATTGTAATCTAGAAGGTATTATAGCTGATATAAATAGCATAAAAGGAGTGACTACTGATTTAATAGGCGTCTCTTATTTAGCTAGATTATTTGGTGTTAACATTAAATTATAAGGAGGTTTTTATGACAATGGAAAATAAAATAAACAGTTTTAAAAAAGAATTAGAATACATTAATAATCCTAGGTATAAAAAATCTGCTGAAGTATTGGTGAGTCTTTTGCCTGATTATTTTTTTAACGTGCCAGCATCATCAACTGGTAAATATCATCCTTCTTTTTCATTAGGAGACGGTGGACTTTTAAGACATACAAAAGTAGCGGTTAGAATCGCAAAGGAAATGTTTAATGATGAAAGTATATCTGGCGCTTACTCCAAAAACGAAAAGGACTTAATGATTATTGCGCTTATAATGCATGATGGTTTAAAATCCGGTCTTGAAAAATCTGAGTATACCAAGTTTGAACATCCGATACTTGTTTGTGATTACATTAAAGAAAACAAAGATAAAACGGAGTTTACGGATAAAGAAATTCAGTTTATAACCCATGTTATATCATCCCACATGGGTCCATGGAACACTAATAGTTATTCAAACGTAGTACTTCCAAAACCAGAGTCTAAGTTTCAACGGTTTGTTCACATGTGTGATTATTTAGCAAGTCGTAAGTTTTTGAATGTTAAGTTTGATGATGATAACAATATAGAAGAATAAGAAAAAAGGTCTAAAAAAGGCCTTTTTATTGACAAACGATTAATAAAGAATATAATATTTGTTACCTAATTAAGGAGGGATTATTGCGTGTTAAGCGAAAAAGTAAAGGTTTTAAATGGTGATATAAATTATGTTTTTAATGAGCTTGAAGCCTTTGAAGTAAAAACCAAAAATGACGTAAGAAGAATGAAAGAATTCTTTAAAATATGGTTTGATGATGTTGTAAAAGAGTTTGAAAAAGGTCGTTATACTTATGCTTCTGTAAAAAAACCGGATACTTCTTTTTTAAACACTAATAATATGTTAGTTATTGACTATACGAGATATAAAAATTTTGAATTTGATGCTTTATTGTATCTGCTTAATCAGCCTAAGTTTATAGGAGAGTTAAGAGATACTTTAAGTAACTTTGAGGAAAAGAACGTATTTAAATCAATCGTTCAAGATCTTATGATAACATCTATTTTAGAAAATAAGAAAACTCCGGAAAATCTAAAGAAATGTTTTTCTTTTTTTGCTGATGGTAAAAATGAGCTAAATAAATCAATAAAAGAATATTTAGGTAGATCAATTACGGTTGAATTTAATGATGATGATGGGTTAATAGAAAATAAAATTAAAGATTTGTTTGCTTCTAGTAATAAAAATGATTTTCCTTCGGATCTTACTGATTTTATGAGTGATATGGTAGATTTATATAAGCAAAGGAAAATGCCTAAAGAATATTTTTATGTAGTAAATGATTTTTTATCAGAACTATTGGTGATGTTTAAAACATATAATGATATTACAAAAAAAAGTAATAAAGCAACCTCGAAAGTACTTTATAATTTATTAATAAAAATAAAGTATAAGTTAGATAATGGATTAATAGTTAGTGATAAGCTGATAAATGAACTTAAGGGTTATAAAGATTTTTATGAGTATTTTTTTGAATCTCCAACTTTGATTAATGAAATATTAGGAATATTAAAAATCTATAATGATGAACTAAAATCAATTGAAGAAGATAGCAAAATTGAAGAAGAATACGTTGATGAAGAAAAAGAATTACTAAATAATGAAAAGCAAATGATTGTAACTTACGTTAAAGAAAACGTCTTTGATAAGTTTAGTTGCATAAGTAACATATATAATCCATCCGTTAGAATAGATGAAGAAGAATTGATAAAAAACTTACCGGCGACAAATAAAAAAGAAGGTTTTGACATAATGATGAAGGTTTTAAAATCAAACAACGTAAACCATGAGTTAAATGATTTAATAAATAGGCTTTATTTATATGAGAGAATGCAAAAAAAGACATTTTTAAAGAATAAAAAGAGTTTGTTGTATTGACAACTCTTTTTTTATTACATATAATAT
>CALVIH010000033.1 GCA_944329445.1 uncultured Bacilli bacterium
ATAAAGAAGGAGAAAATACCTTTGACAATGATCCAAATTATAAAATCTTAGGCACTTATAATTGTAGTACTTCTACTTGTCAAAGTTTTGGTTCTAACGTACCTGATGACGAGGTAATCATTTTGGACGGAAAGTACCTCATATATAACTATAAAGAAAATAAAGCGTATGATTTAAATTTACCAAACGCTAATTATAGTAGTATAGAATTTTTATCTTACGAAGGAAAAGATTATGGATTATCAGTTTCAAACATTAACGGGATGTATGCGTTTTATTCGTTAGAACAGGAAGCTTTTACAACGGATTTTAAGTACACTAATATTTTTAATTTTGAGACGGCCGGATTGGTAAAGGGAAACGTAAGTACGGTAATTAATAATGGCGATGAAATTAAATATTATATCGTATCTTATAAAGACGGAAACGTAATTAAAGATTCAAACTTTTACTTAGGTTCTTTTGGTAATGGTAAGAACGTTTATTATTATGAGAATTACGAGATGAATAGTGGATATGATGCGGTAATATATGATGATGAGTTTAATGATATTTTAGATGGTAATAGATTCACTTTGTTTGCGGTTACTGAGTCAGGTAACTTAGTTGCAAAACAGGCTGAAGAAAACTCGTTTAGTATTTATAATAAGACGGGAACGCTAGTAAAAAAAAGTAAGGATTATAAAGATGTTAGTATATTGTTAAATGATTATGCGGCGGTAATTGATAATGACGATTATTTAAAAATAATAGACGTTGATGCAAACGTGGTCTCTAAGTGCATGAAAATGGATGAAACGTTAATTATAAATGATAAATTATCCGGAGTTAGAAAGAAAGATGATGAAGATGGTATCTTCGTTAGGGTTTCGGATATAAACGATAAACAATATGAGTGCTTTTATATGCTTGATAGCAAGGAAAAGGGAATAACTGAATTATCATATTAATACCTGATATCTTGATAAAGAGTTGCTGAATAAGGCGATTCTTTTTAAATTTTATCTTTGAAAAAAATGATTTATATAGTATAATAATCTTATATGGTAGAGTTTAAGAAAGCAGGGAAGTTTATGAAAAAAATATATACTTGTATTGATATAGGAACGGATACCATAAGAATATTGGTTAGTGAATATTATCAAAGAAAATTTAGAACGCTTGCCGTATCATCCGTCAGGTCAAAAGGAATTAAAAATGGAACCATAGTAGATGAAAACGTTCTTTTGGAAAGACTTAAACTTGCTTTAGACGACGTTTCATCAAGGATAAACATTCCAATAAAAAAAGCAATCATAACCATTCCTGCCGGTGAAGCAGAGTATTCACTTGTACATGGGAACGTTCCGATTGTTAACGACGAGAAGATGGTTACCGAAAAAGATATTTTAAGGGTTCAAAACGCGGTTATTAATGATATTCTTCCAAACATGGAACTGGTTAGCATAACACCAATAGACTTTACCATTTACGAAAACGGTTCAGAAATAGAAACGATAAAGGATCCTAAGAATAAAATATGCGACAGGTTAGGAATAAGGGCAATGATGGCCTGCGTTCCAAAGTCACTTGTTGTTGGATTTGCCAAGGTGGTTGAAAGTGCTGGAGTAGAGGTTGTTGATCTTATTTTATCTCCGATTGCGGACTTTGAGGAGGTTCAAAACGAAGACTTAAAAGAAGGAATGACAGCACTTATTAACGTTGGTAAAGCTACTACTACCATAAGCATGTTTAACAAAGGAATAATAACTAATAGCTCGGTTTTAAAAATAGGTAGTAGAATAATTGATGATGATATATCTTATATTTATTATACAACTAAAAAAATTGCTAGAAAAACCAAGGAGAACTTTGGGGTTGCTCATCCTAGGTACGCAAATAAAAACGAAACTTATGAGACAAGGGACGTTAATGGAAAGTTAGTTAGTATAAACCAGTACGAGCTTTCTAAGGTTATTAATAAACGTTTGGTAGAAATACTAAATGTTGCGAAAAATGAATTAAAGGTATTAACAAATAAGCAAATTCGTTATATAATGGTACTAGGTGGCATAACGGATATGCCAGGAGTGAATTTTGTTTTAGAGGACGTATTCGGACCCATCGCAAGAGTCTACGGTATGGATACCTTAGGAATTAGAAAAGCAAGATTTATTACTGTGTCTGGTGCAATTAAGCACTTTGTTAAAAAGATAAAATTAAGGGGAAAAGAATATTCAATGTTTAGTAGTGATGATGAGGATAGCTTAGTACATAGTAAAACAAGAATAGGTAGAAGCGATTCAGTATTCGGAAGATTTTTCAGCTACTTTTTTGATAATTAAGGAGGAAATGAGATGTTTGGTTTACCAGTAGATCAATTAGCAAAAATAAAAGTTATCGGTGTCGGAGGTGGCGGTGGAAACGCTGTTAACCGAATGATAGAATGTGGTGTTAGAGGTGTAGAATTTATTGTTGCTAACACTGACTTACAAGTATTAAATAGTTCTAAGGCAGAGACAAAGATTCAAATAGGATCTAAGATTTCTGCTGGTTTAGGAGCCGGAGGACGTCCTGAAATCGGAAGGGAAGCGGCTGTTGAGTCAAAAAAAGAGATAGAAGAAGCCTTAAAGGGAGCGGACATGGTCTTCATCACTTGTGGTATGGGTGGTGGAACAGGAACTGGAGCAGCTCCTGTTATAGCGGAAATAGCACAAGGACTAGGTGCTCTAACCGTTGCCATCGTAACTAAACCTTTTAGTTTTGAGGGTAAAAGAAGAATGGCGCAAGCAATTGAAGGCTTATCAGAATTAAAACAAAACGTAGATACCTTAATCGTTATTCCAAATGATAGATTAAGGGAGATAATTGATAAAACAACACCAATGGTTGAAGCGTTCCATGAAGTTGATAACGTACTTCATAGAGGTGTACAGTCAATCTCTGATTTAATCGCGGTAACAGGACTTATTAACCTTGATTTTGCTGACGTTAAAGCGGTAATGGAAAAGAGCGGAAACGCTTTGATTGGTATTGGTATGGGTACTGGCGAAAACAGAGCCGTAGAAGCTGCTAAACAAGCGGTATCTAGCCCACTTTTAGAAACTGATATTTCTGGAGCAACTGATGCAATTATTAATATTACTGGTGGAGCAAACTTAACTTTGTTCGAGGCAGAGGATGCGGCAGAAGTTGTAAGATCAACCTCTAATAATGATATAAACACCATTTTTGGTGCGGTTATTAACGAAAATTTAACGGATGAAGTAATCGTTACCGTTATCGCAACTGGTTTTGAAAAGGGAGAGCAAAAACCACAAAACAGCACTAGTACAACTTCTAATGTACAACCAAACATGCAACCTAGGGTAAGTAATATAATTCAAGATGATGACGATGACGACGATGATATTCCAAATTTCTTAAAGAATAGAAGAAGCTTTTAATTAAGCTTTTTTTAATATTTAATCTTTTTGCGACACTTTAATTAGTGTCTTTTTTTTATACTTATTTTAGGTGAGTAAAGTATGAAAATATACGTTGATTTAATCATAATTTTAAACTTTATATTAGACTTTTTATTACTTTTAAGTTTATCTTTAATATTAAAAAGAAACGCTAAGATTTTAAGGCTGTTATTAGGAGCATTAATTGGTGGTATAAGTATTGTTTTTTTATTTATTAACGTAAGTTCACTTGAACTTTTCTTTTACAAGGTATTCATATCCATTTTGATGATTTTAATATCTTTTGGATTTAAAAACATAAAATATACTTTTAAAAACATGGTATATCTTTATTTATTAAGCATAATTTTAGGTGGTGGTCTATATTTTATAAATGATGAACTTGCTTATAAAAACGAAGGTTTGATTTTCTTTCATAACGGTTTTAGCATTAACGTTTTAATTATAATTATTGCATCACCAATCATTCTTTTTTTGTATATAAAAGACTCAAGGAAGCATAAGGAGAGGATAAGTAAGTTATATGAAGTTACGATAACATTCTTAAATGGTAAGAAAGTTAACGTTACTGGTTTTTTAGATACAGGTAATAATTTATATGATCCTTATAAAAAAAGACCAATATTAATAATTAGTAAAGACGTTTTAAAAAATTATCATCCAAGAATTATTTTGGTTCCTTGTGTAACGGTTAATAAGGAAAGTATGCTTAAATGCTTTAGGGTTAAAAAAATAGTCATAAATAAGGAAGTTATAGAAGATGAATGTTTACTTGGAATAAGTGACAATAATTTTGGTTTGGATGGAGTAGACTTGCTATTACATAATAAAATTATAAAAGGAGAGAAAAAATGATAAAGAGAATAATTGTATTTATTAAAAATTTGTTTAAAAGGGTTGGATCAGTATTTTTTGTTGGGGCCTCAGACGTCCTTCCTGAACCACTTTCTAAGGAAGAGGAAGCAAAATATTTAATGGAGGCTAGTAACGGAAGTGTTGAGGCTAAAAATAAACTTATAGAACATAATTTAAGATTGGTTGTTTATTTATCTAAAAAATATGAAAACACAAAAATAGACTTAGAAGACTTAGTAAGTATCGGTACGATTGGTTTAATAAAGGGAATTAACACGTATAAAATGGATAAAAACATTAAGTTAGCAACCTATGCTTCTAGGTGTATTGATAATGAAATATTAATGTATTTAAGAAAGAATAAAAAAAGAAACGCTGACGTATCACTAGAGGAATCACTTTCTTTTGATGCCGAAGGAAACGAACTTCACCTAGAAGATATTTTGGGAACGGACCCGGACTTGGTAACAAAAGAATTAGAAGATAACGATCTTAAAATGACCCTTATGAAAGAAATAGAAAAACTTCCGAAAAGAGATAAAGAAATAATGAAACTTAGGTATGGTCTTTTTGGAGAAAAAGAGATAACACAAAAAGAACTTGCTGAAAAATTAAGTATTTCTCAAAGTTATATTTCTAGAATCGAAAAAAAGGTAATAAAAAAAATAAAAGAAACTATAAAATTATAGTTTCTTTACTTTAAAAAAGGTTGTTTAAAACGAAAATAAATGTTATCATTTATATTAGAGGTGAACGAAAATGAAACAGTCTTATACCTCATCGAAAGAGAATAAAGAGGACTTGAAAATTAAATTTGAAGATTTTCCTGGAGATAAAAATAAAAGTTCGATAAAAAATAAAATTTATATATTTTTAATAGTTATCGTTGTTTTATTTTTGTTTATTTCATCTAGTATACTTAACGAGATTGTTTTATATGGAAATAGTAAAAATGATTATAACGTAGTAAATGAATTTGATGGTAACTACGCTGTTGTTAAAGCAGGGCAAAGAGATGACTTACTAGAGAAGATAGGTTTTGATTCATCTTCTAGTAGAACGGAACAAAAGGATGATAAAACATACCAAACAAGCTATGCAATCAAAAAAACCGAAGATGAAAATTTACTAGATTCAATAAGTGTTTATTATGATGATAATGAAAAGGTCTCTTATGTAATTCTTAATTTGTTTTACGTAGCAAACGATTTTAGTATATCTAAAGTGGTAATTGATTGTAACTCAATAATAAATAACTATGTTAATATAAAAACAAATAAGAATATGATATCAGAGGCAAAAAGTAACGGATATTATTATTACAAAGACAAAGATACTAACATCAAGGCCTCTTACATGTTACAAAAAAATGGTGGGTATTACATGCTTAGTGTTAACGTTGGAGATTAAAAGGTGCGCAATTGCGAACCTTTTTAACTGAATTAATTATCATGTCACATGAAAAAAATGTCTAACAATGCATAAACTATATTAGGTGATTATCTTGAAAGAAGAATTTAAAGCGTTCGTTAGAACCAAACCGGAATTAATTAGTTATGTATCAAAAGGTGATATGACTTGGCAAAAATTCTATGAAATATGGAATTTATACGGTGATGATGCTAAGGTATGGGATAAGTATAAGGAACCTACAACTACTAGTAGTAACGTAAATAAAAGTGGCGAATCTTTTAGTTTTTCTTCACTTATAGATTCAATTAAGAAGGTTGATATGGATTCTGTTCAAAGAGGAATTGGAAGTATGCAAAAAGCAATTGAATTGCTTCAAGGTCTAACGACCAAAGGGCCAACCACATCATCAAGTGCGGCATCTTCTTATCAACCAAGGCAATTATTTAAGAAGTTTGAGGATTAATGGATACTAGAATAAAATTAGTAATAGATTCCAATCCTGA
This sequence comes from uncultured Bacilli bacterium, assembly GCA_944329445.1. GTDB lineage: Bacteria > Bacillota_I > Bacilli_A > RF39 > UBA660 > Aphodocola. The sequence goes on from CALVIH010000033.1 coordinate 6,218, forward strand.
TTACAAAAGATACTTAAGAACAAATTCATATTGGTACAAAACTCTTAATAGAAATCCAGATATGATTAATAATTTCATTTCTGAAGTAAAAGAAAAATACAAACTAAGAACAAGTGATAAAATAAATGATATAATGGATAAAATAGATATGGTATCTAAATTTATAAACGTTTTGAGGTGATATAAGTGCAAGAGAAAACTTATGAAATAATAGATATGATTGACGAATCAAACTTAAGAAAAAGATTAGAAAAAATAAAATCTGAAATAAAAAAAGATGTAGCTACTAGTAATTTAATAAAACGGTTTGAAGATGCTAAAAAAGAATATGAAAAATATAATACAAAAGAAGCTTTTTTAAACGCTAAAAAAGAGATGTTAAAAAACGATTTAATAAAAGAGTACATAGAATTACAAAATAAAGTTAACATACTTACCATGCAAATAAACAATAGAATAAAAATGATTACAGAAGGTATTACTAATAAAACGTAATATCTTTTTTAATTTTTAAGGGAATTTAAAAAGTTATGAAGAAAGATAAAAGTGAAAGGAGGTAAAATGAATGTTTTACAAGAAATCTAAATATAAAGAGTTTGATATATGAAGTACGTGGAAAACAAGTAATGTTGGATAGTGATTTAGCAAGACTTTATGGCTGTAAAAGTGGTACAAAAATGATAAATCAGGCTGTTAATAGAAATGTAGAAAGATTTCCAGATAATTTTTATTTTCAAATTACAAAAGAAGAATATAAGAACTTGAAGTCACAAATTGTGACTTCAAGTATAAAAGAACATGGAGGTTTAAGGAAAATGCCATATGCATTTACCGAACAAGGAGTTGCAATGCTATCTAGTGTACTTAGAACAAAAGATGCGGCAAGAGTAAGTGTAAACATAATGAATGCTTTTGTAGAAATGAGAAAATTTATAAGTTCAAATAAAGACATATTTAAAAGGATGCTTACCTTTGAAAATAAAACAGAATATATAGAAAATTCATTAAACGAACAGAAATTAAGAATAGATGAGTTATTTGAAAAATTTAATAACAATGAAAATTTGAAAAGTAAGTTATTTTTTAACGGAGAAATATATGATGCTTATAGTTTGTTAGTAGATATAATAAATAAAGCAAAAAAAGAAATAGTAGTAATAGATAATTACGTAGATAAAACAACACTTGATATATTAACGAAGAAAAAAATAAATGTAACTATGTTAATAGTAACAGATGATAAAAAAAGTAAACTAACAAAGACGGATATAGATAAGTTTAACGCTGAGTATCCAATATTAAATATAAAGTATACAAATTCATTTCATGATCGCTTTATAATAATAGATAAAAAAGAGTTGTATCACATAGGTTCATCATTAAAAGACTTAGGAAAGAAGGTATTTGTAATATCAAAGATAAAAGATTTAAATTATTTGAAATTACTTATTAATATGATAGAATGTTTGTAGGTGATATAATTGAAAATAATTAGCGGTAAATATAAAGGAAGAATTTTAAAAGGTTTTGATATAGATGGAACAAGACCAACCATGGATAGAGTAAAAGAGTCTGTTTTTGCTATGATTCAAGATTACGTAAAAGATGCAGTTGTATTAGACTTATATTCTGGTAGTGGTAATTTAGCAATAGAATCACTTTCTAATGGTGCAACAAAAGCATATTTAGTAGATAATAACAAAAAAGCAATAAACGTAATAAAAGATAACATAAAAATGCTTAATCTTGATAATACTATTATTGTAAACAATAATGCAACAAAAGCATTAAGTGATTTTATTAATGATGGAACCACGTTTGATATTATTTTTCTAGATCCACCATATCATACTAATGAACTGGATATGTCTTTATCCATGATAAATGATAATGTAGGTGTATTATCTAATAATGGTATTATAGTATGCGAAACTGAACTAGATATAAACTATTTAAAATATAATAATTTAATAATTTATAAAACAAGAAATTATGGTAAAAAACGTGTAAACATTTTAAAAAGAAAAAAATAATTATTGACTAAAATAATTAATGATGATAATATTTAATTGTAATAATAGGAGGAATTATAATGAAAAAGAATAATAAAGGTTTTACTTTAATTGAATTACTTGCAGTTATCGTAGTACTAGCAATCATAATGGTAATTGCAACACAACAAATTAATAGAACTATTTCTAGAACAAGAGCTAATTCTATGATCTCTTCTTTAGAGTTGGCTGCTAGAGGAGTTAAGACAAAAATGGCAGACGGAAGTATGGAAGCTTGTAGTGATGCATGTTTGAAAGACGTTATCGATTATAATGAAGAAGAAGAATATAATATTGTAGTTACGCAATCTGAATCTGATGATTGGGTTATTACTTTAACCGCTGTTCCTGGTGGAGAGTTTGCTTCTGCTGATTTTAATGAAGTTAGTGAGTATAAGAGCGGTAAAGTAGGAAAAATAACAGTTAATCAAGCAGAAAGAGATGGCGATAAACTCCCTTCAATAAGCTGCACAGTTGACGGAGAGTCTGGATCAATGAAATAAAGTTTTATATAATATGAAACACCAAAAAAGGATTATTAAATTCTTTTTTCTTTTGCTTAAATTCACCTTATTTAGTATAATAATTATGCATGAAGTTAAGAGGTGGTATTTATGTTATTGATAGGTTCTCATGTTTCGTTTAGAAGTGGTGATCAATTAGTAGGAAGTGTTAAGGAGGCCATTTCATATGGATCTAATACCTTTATGTTTTATACTGGTGCACCGCAAAACACTAAAAGGTGCGAAATAAAAGAGAAATTGACTAACGAGGCGTTAGAAATTATGAAAGAAAATGGCATTGATATAAAAAATGTGATTGTTCATGCTCCTTATATTATTAATTTAGCTAATAATGAGAATAAAGAAAAATATAGTTTTTCTATTAGTTTTTTGAAAGAAGAAATAAAAAGAGTAGAAAAGTTTGGCGTAGAAAAACTTGTTTTACATCCTGGTAGTTATACAACACAGAATATAGATACTGGTATAAATAATATTATAAACGCTTTAAATGAGATAATAACTCCGGATCAAAATGTTAAGATTTGTATAGAAACCATGGCGGGAAAAGGTACTGAGGTGTGCTTTAAATTAGAACATGTAAAAAGAATTTTAGATGGTGTTAAACATGGTGACAAGCTAATGGTATGCATAGATACATGTCATTTAAATGATGCTGGTTATGATATGAAAAAATTTGATGAGTTTCTAAAGGAGTTTGATAATGTAATCGGAATAGAAAAAATAGGATGCGTACATGTTAATGATTCTAAAAATCCTATTGGAGCTCATAAAGATAGACATGAAAATTTAGGATATGGAACAATTGGGTTTGATTCTTTAATAAACATAATTTATAATGAAAAATTGCAAAATGTTCCAAAAATATTAGAAACGCCTTACGTATGTAAAGAAGGCGGTAAAGATAGAAGTTATGCGCCTTATAAATTTGAGATAGAAGAAATAAGAAATAAAAAATTTAATAATAATTTATATAAAGATATTAGAGATTTTTATGAAAAATAAGGTTTTTCCTTATTTTTTTTAATTTTTAAAGGGAATTTAAAAAATTATGAAGAATGATAAAAGTGAAAGGAGGTAAAATGAATGATTTACAAGAAAATCTAAACATAAAGAGTTTGATATATGAAGTACGTGGAAAACAAGTAATGTTAGATAGTGATTTGGCAATACTTTATGGATGTAAAAACGGAACAAAAGAGATAAATCAAGCTGTTAAAAACAATCCTTTAAAGTTTCCGGATAGATATTGTTTTAAGTTGAGCGATAAAGAAAGTAAATCTTTTTTGGTCAAAATTTTTGACCAAAAAAAGGAAACAAGAGGAGGTAAGTTTAAAAATCCAACCGTGTTTACAGAACAAGGAATATATATGTTGGCAACTATATTGAAAACGAAAACGGCAACATCTTCAACGATAAAAATAATGGATACATTTGTAGAGATGAGGAAGTTTATAAGTAAGAATACGGATATATTTAAAAGAGTAGTTCAAATAGAAAATAAAACTGA
>CALVIH010000034.1 GCA_944329445.1 uncultured Bacilli bacterium
TGCGGTTTCTATTAAACTTTCGTACGTTTTTTTATCACTCATGAAAGTTTTAATGTCATGGTCAATTTGCCAGTTTGAATCAATTCCATAAACGCACTCAAATGCAACCACAAGAGAAAAAACTGAATATAAAATTCGCTTGTTTACCCGTTTAGAGCGAGTAAGAAGACATAATATATAATATAAAAGTAAGATGGTGATGCATATTATTACTTTTTTATCAGTAATATTTTCAAAACCTAATTTTGATGAAATCAAAAGGAGGATGGTGATAATCGCAAACGAAACAGAAAGTTTAACCACGCTTACTTCCTTTATCTTTGACATTGAATAATAACCAATCGTAGCAAGGACAAAAGTATAAATAAAGGAGTAACGCCATGGCAAATCATTTGGAATATGAAAGGCGTGCCAAACAAAATCAAAAGTCGTTATATTAAACATTAAAAAGAAAAATAAAAGTGAAAAGGCTGATATTATTTTAAACCTTACGTTAATCTTTTTATTCATGAATAAAACAACGATTAATGCTAAAACTAGCATTCCAGGGTATACGTTTGGAAGCGGAAGAACGTCACTTGCAAACACCGTTCTTGTAACACCAGTAAAATGATTAAATACATAATCAGAAATTGAAAACGAAGTAGATAAGTCAGGAAAAGCGTCACCAGTTGCCGAAATTGATGTCATTGAATAAAAAAGTGGAAGTAGTAAAAACGCTATTAATCCCGCTGATAAAATTGAAGATAAAGCAAACATAAACCCTTTTTTTATTATGTTCTTGATTTTAAAGTTACCCTTGTATATAAATATGCCGATAAAATAAACCACGCTAAATAAGCATATCATATACCCAATGAAGTAATTAGCAAATAACATAATCGCTAAGCTTATGACGTAAAGGTTAGGTTTTTCTTCTTCAATTATTTTATTTATTCCAAGAAGAATAAGTGGTAAAAATACCATTCCATCAAGCCACATTATGTTCCAATAATACGCACAAAAATACCCGGAAAAAGCGTACAATATTCCAAATAATGCTACTAATATACCATCTTTTTTAAACGTCTTTTTTAAATAATACGACATCGTTAAAGAAGCAAAAACAGCTTTTAATCCTATTATTATTGAAAAGGCCATCACGATGTTTTCTTTTTTAAATAAAAATAGTAATAAATTAAAAGGACTTGATAAATAATTTAAAAAATTTCTATAAAACGGGATTCCCCCACCGGTATTAAACGAATATAAAAGAGATTCACCACTTTTAACCCTATCATATAACTCGTTTAATAAAGGACCATATTGGTGGTAAAAATCAACGTCCAACATAGAACTGTTTCCAAAAGGAGCAATCTTCTGAAGTGTGTAAATAACACTTATGACAACAGAAGATAACGCCATTGAAAAAAAGATCCACCGGTTTCTTTTTAAAAAGTTAAATATTTTTTCTTTCATTCTATCACCATGTAAATAATACCATAAAAAGATAATGGTAAGCAATCATTTTTACCTACCATTATTCTAATACGTTTTTTATCGTACTTACATCTTTTTTATCATAAACACGAAGTTTATCGTTAATGTCTACCATTGCAAGTAAAATACTTTCTTTAGATTTATAACCTTTAACCAACAATTGCTTTTCTAACCAAGCCTCATCTTTGTTAACTTTCTTTAAGTTTTTTATAAGTACTTTACCATCAATGATAACGTTTGCGCACAAACCCTGTTTTGATGGTTTTAGGTTCATTTCTTTTATGTTTACTGGATTATATTCGTCTTTAAGTAAAAAACTTACCTTCCCGTTTGCTTCCATCAATGCATACTTAATCTGACTAATGTCAAAATATCCCGCAATTCTAGCTGTTTCTAAAAAATCATTTATATCCATTTTTAGTCTTTTTAAATTTTTATAAACAAACTTACCATCTTCAATAATAATCGTTGGACTACCAATAAAAAAGCGTCTTAACGTAATACTTTTTAAGGTAAGAATGGTAACAATCGTTGCAACACCGCCAAAGATTAACACGGAAATAATACCATTCATAACTTGAGAATCCAAATTCATTGACATTTCGGCCGCAAAATTACCAATTGAAATACTTATAACATAATCAAATAAACTAAGTTCAGAAACCTGTTTTTTGCCTATTATCTTGCTAATAAAAAACAAAGTTATAAGAGATAGTAAAGCTCTTGAAGCAACTACCCCAACCTCACGCCAATCGGTATTTAAAAGATCATTTATCATAGTAATCACCTATTTATATAATAAACAAATTGTGTTTTTTATATACAAAAAAAGGCTACGAACCGTAACCTTATTTATCACATACCATGTCTGTTTTATCCGTTTTATAACAAACTTCAACATCATTATAATTATCTATCCTAACTTCGATACTTTTATCTTCTTTTAATACTTCAACATAATCTTTATCATCAAGCTTATATCTCATTTGCACAACGTTTGGACCACAGTCAATCGTGTTATTTTCTACAACACACGAATTAACGTGATCATTATATACCATTCCAACTAAGTATTTAGAATTAAAGTTTAAAGCTAAAATATTAAATCCTAAAACCGCAACAATTGCTATTACAACAAACACAAATAAACACACCAAAAGTGATTCTTTTTTCGTTTTATTATCGGCAAGTTTTGGTCTTCCTACCTTTGCTTTTTCTTCTTTTTTTGCCATTTTAATTTACCTCCTAATTTACCGAAGTTCCTTTTTCTATTATCGTACTTTTTGATACTGTTTTTGTAGAACTCGTTCCATCTACCACGTATTCAACATTAAAATAAATTACCCTTGTTACGTCGCTTTCTTCAAACAAAATGGTATCTGCTAAACTGCTAGCATCAAGTCCCACGTAACTACCATTTCCTATTTTATAAGCTATTTTAGTAACACTAGCATTATCACAATCTATATCATATCTAGCGGAGTTAGATTTAACATCCTTTAAATCTAAGGTACATTCTCCACTTGGTGCCGTTGTTGTTTTTTTAACGGCAGCGATAGACTTTGTTTCATACTTAGTTATCTTACTATTATTAGGATAATAAACCACTTTAAACGTTATTTTCTCCTTTAACTGCTCATCAGAAAACTTAACCGAATCACTAGTTTTCTTGGTAAGTAATTTTTCATAACTATCATTACCGATTTTGTATTGTATTTCTTTTATTTTAGCATTATTACATTCGATTGTGTATTCTACTCCACTACTAGTTTTAGAAAGTGAAGTAAACACGCATTTGCCCTCGGCATTTTTAATTACTTTAACGTTGAACTCGGTTGATAGTCCACTTCCATCATTTGTTTTTGCGGTAATAATAGCATTTCCAACCGATATTCCAACCACCTTACCGTTAGAATCAACCGTTGCAACCGACTCATCGGAAGATTCATAACTTATATCTTTATTTGTTGCCGTTGCCGGTAACACCGTCAAATAAACTTTTCTTGCGGTACCAGCCTTTAGGGTAATATCCTTAACAAGTGGTTTTATCTCTTCTACAAGTACTTCTTCTTTGTTTTCACTACTCGTAACGGAACCTCTTAAGTCTAAGTTTTTAAACCCAAACAAAGTACCATAACCAAAAACGAGTAACAAAAGGACAAATACGAAAGAAACACTAGCAATAATAAGAGATTTTTTCTTAGTTTTTTTATCAGCAAGTTTTGGCCTTCCTACCTTATTTTTTCCATCGTCATCAAAACCTAAGTATTCTACTATATCCTTTTTCATGTAAATCACTCCTATTATTACTATTATCTATTAAAATCTTATCATTTAAAATATTCCCCGTAAACAAAAATATATACCTTATGTAAAATGATTTTACATACAAAAAAACAAGCTTTAAAAGCTTGTTATCCTGCCATGAAATCAATTAATACTGGGCCCAAAATAATAAGTAATATAAGCGGTATAAAAAAGATTACTGAAAAAATACTTATCTTGTTTGGTATTTTATTTATTTGTGATTTTATATCCATAATTTGCTTGTCTTTTAAAAAGTCTAATTGGTTATACATGGTCTCTATTATACTATTACCAAAAAGGTTAGATTGTTCCATGTTTAATATGATATTATTAATCGTTAAGCTCGGTATTCTTAAACTCATAAGCGATAATGCCTCGGTTAATGACTTACCAAAATTCACTTGTTTTAAGGTTTCTTTAAATTCGTCAGATATTTCTGAATCAATGTATTTGCACGCCATTTTTATAGCGTTTTCTAAATTTCTACCAGACTCAAGAGCAAGTGTTAGTACTTCAAAATAATAATAAGCTTCACTATCTAGTTTTCTTTCTCTTTTTTTCAAAGGTTTATCAATCATACTATAACCAACTAGAAAGTACCATATAACCGTTGCAATCGGAGATATTAAAGCCCCATAATCAACAAAGATAAAAATTATAACAAATACCAATAAAGATGAATATAGTCTAAAGTTCATAAAATACTCGGTCGTAAACTTTTTAGACACGCCAAATTGGTTTATTTTAGCATCTATTTTTTTTATGTCCTTTTCACGATAAATTCGGTTAATAAATGATTTTTTTTCTTTCATTACATAAACCTCACTTTCATGATTTTATTAACAATAAACGCGTATAACCCGTATATCAAAACAATTACAAATAGTAATACGTTTCCTAATGACGTATTAATAAGAGACATAAAATAGCTTGGATTTAAAAGCGTAATTATCGCAACAAAAACAAAAGGCATAATAAGAAGAATTTTACTTATCATGTTTGCACTAGAAGTTAGGGACTTCATCTCTTGTTTTAATTTTTGTTTATTAAATAACATTTTTTCTATTGATGAGAAAACCTTTATTATGTTACCACCAGTCTTATTAAGAATTGATAAAGACGAAGTAATATAATTAACCTCTTCGGAATCAACTCTTTTTGAAAACCTTTCAAATACAACGTCAAGTGATAAACCGTAACTTATCTCTAGGTGCATCTTTTTAAACTCTTGTTTTATTGGTCCCTTTAATTCATGAGCAACTATCTCGATAGCTTGCATGGTGCTTCTTCCTGATCTAAATGCGTTGTTCATGATGATAATCGCGTTTAATAAATCTTGCTCAATTTGCTTTTTCTTTACGTAATCATAAATTTTAAAATATATATCAATTGAGAAAAAGCCTAAAAGTGCGGATACTAAAATATCTATGTAACTAGGAAAAACACCTTCTATTATCCTAGCAAAAAATATAATAAAAACAAAAAGTAAACAGATGAAAACCTTATTACTAACAAAGTCCATCGCAACCGTATTTTTCTCGTTTTCATAAGTTATGTACTTGTTGTACCTTAAAGAATACTTGTTTAAAAATACGGATTTTTTAAGTATCCTACTTAGTTTCATAACAAGTTTAGAATATTCGTTTGACAATAAATCAAACAATGATATGGAATCATCTTTTATAGAATCGATGCTGTATTTTGATATTCTTTTTTCCAAACGTAAACTTTTATTATATATAATTAAGTAGAATATAACAAAAGCAAGAATTACCATTACTATCGTTTGAACAATAAATACATTCATCTTTCTTCACCTTCTTACTTTTTAAATTTAAATATGTCTTCTAAGTCGTCAATACCCTTACTTTTAATTTTTTTATACACGGTTGGAACACGTTTTTTAAGATCAAACGCTCCATCTACTTCACCATTTTCGGTTAAACCAGTTTGCTTGAAACTAAATATTTCCTTTAGTTCAATAACGTCGTCCCTAAAACCATCTACCTCACAAATAGAAGTTACCTTCCTTCTACCATCAGATAAACGGGACACGTTAATAACTAGGTCAATTGCGTTTTCGATGTATTCACGAATTGCCTTAACCGGAATTTCCATTCCTGCCATCAAAACCATTGTTTCAAGTCTGTTCAAGGCCTCGACCGGACTATTCGCGTGCATCGTTGTAAGTGAGCCATCATGACCAGTATTCATCGCTTGAAGCATGTCGAACGCCTCTTTACCACGAACCTCTCCAACGATTATTCTATCAGGTCTCATACGTAGTGAGTTAATAACTAAATCACGAATCGTAACCTCACCTGTTCCCTCGTAATTAACAAGTCTTGTCTCTAAACCAATTACGTGTGATTGATGAAGTCTTAACTCGGCAGCATCCTCAATCGTTATAATACGTTCGTGATCCCCAATAAACGAAGATAGCGCGTTTAGTAGTGTTGTTTTACCACTACCAGTACCACCACATATAATAATGTTTAACTTAGCCTTAACGGCAGCATCCAAAAACCTAGCCATGTATGGTGTCATTGACCCAGTTCTTAAAAAGTCTTCAATCGATTGTATATCACGTCTAAACTTTCTTATCGTAACAACTGGTCCTTTTAAAGATAAAGGGGGAATAACCGCGTTAAGTCGTGATCCATCCTCTAACCTGGCATCAACCATGGGATTTGCCGTATCAATCGTTCTACCTAATGGTTGAACGATCTTTTGAATGGTTCTTATAATGTGTTCATCATTAATGAACGAAACGGAATCATCCTTACTTATTTGGCCATCAATTTCAACGTATACCTCGTCTTTTCCATTTACCATTATCTCGGTAATGTTTGGATCTTCTAAAAGCTCAGTTATTGGGCCATACCCGTTTATTTCGTTATCAATTAAGTTAAATATGTGGCTACGCTCTAAGTTGGTTAAATCATATCCCAAAAGAGCCTTATCTATCTCATCATTAATATATTCATGAAGTAACTTGTTATTAGGAATCTTATCATCAATAAGGTTAGATATAATCGTGTTTCTTAAGTTATCAAGTAATTCTTTATCTTTAAATATATCATAATCAGCCACTGGTTTTATAACGGCCTTTTCTTCCTTAACGTCAAAAGCATCCATTAACTTAGGCATTCTTCTTCACCTCCGCACCCCTAGGCTTTGTCTCTAGCAAGCTATTAGCAAGCTTAGTAAGTTTCATGATGTCACTTTTTTTACTAGATCTAATTTTTTTATTAAGAGTTAATATTTCTCCATCAATAACGTACTTATCAATGTCTTTTATGTAAAATGATTTATCAATCGTATAGTCTATGTTGTGTTTAATAACGTTCTTAATATCAAACATTGAAAAATAATCCTTACCCGTATCCTTAGATGAATTAAGAACGACTTTAAAGTTATTATTCTCAGTATCCTTAAAAATCGAAATCATACTTCTTGTGTTCTTTAGATCAACCGGATCATTAGTAACCATAAGAAGCGTATTATCACTATTATCAAGTGCGGTTAAAGCAATCGGATTGATGTTATGTGAAGTATCTATTAAAATTACATCATATTTATAAATTGCTGATGCAATAATCAAACCAATGTATTTAGAATCTATCTTAAGTGCGTTTCTTGGATCTTTTGGAGATGATAAAACGTCAATTTTATCATTGTACTTGCATACGTAATCATCAATTTCACTAAAACGATTGTTACTCATATCATCAGCCACGTTATATATCGTTTTTTCGTTATTAACGTTTAAACTAACCGCTACACCCCCACTATTCAAATCAAGATCCATGATTAAAACTTTTTTATCCATCAAACTATAAATACCCGCTAAATTAATGGCGGTTGTGGTTTTTCCAACCCCACCCTTACATGAAAATACGGTAATTACTTTTGCTGCTTCTTTTTTCATCAATTCGCCTTCTTTTCTATAATTATTTTTTCATTATCCAAGTACCCAACATAAGTACTCTTTTCTTTGTATATTTCTTTTCCAACTACACTTCCAAAAAAGCCCTTGGTTGATTTTGATAACGTTATTTCTATTCTTTTGTTTTCATTATCTATGTCTATTTTATAATTATCAATTTCTGAATCGTTTTGGTAAATCAAATCTACCATGTTGTTAAATGGTTCCTCTTCTATGTGTTTAAGACCATACCTTAAAACCTCTTTAGCAATATTATCAAGTCTTCTAGCATTATACTTAGCATAACAAACGTCAACTACCAAAGTACCAATCATGATAAAGACCGGAATAAAAATGACGAATATCGCCAAGGATTGCCCTTTATTACCCAACTTACTCATTTCTTACCACCCGTGATACGTTTACATCAAACACGTCACTTATTATGTATGATAATCCTGGAGTTATCGGTTCTATTTTTTTAGAAACGGTAATCGTCGTGTATTCGCCCGCCTCGTTAATGTTTACTTTAACGTCTTTATTATCCATTACCATGTTTATCTCTTCTAACGTTTTTCCTGATTCATAAAGGGTGGTAATATCACTTGTTTTCCCCTCTAAATCGCTCTTTAAAGATATTACCCTTCCAAAATCAATAACACAAAAAATAAGCATTAAAGTAACGGGTAAAATAATAACAAATTCAACTAGCGCTTGTCCTTTTTGATTCTTCATAACACCGCCCCTATTATCATCAATAATTATAGCAAAAAAGATAGAATAAAACAACGTAAATTAAAAAAATAATGCCAAAACATTGTAGTGTTACAATTGATGTGAGACATATATATAGTAAAAAAGCGATAAGTCTAGTAAAATGTAATTATCAACAAAACATTTTAATTAGAAAGGACCTATCGCTATGACAAGTATATCACATTATCCACATAGTTTAAATACTAAATATTATGCTGTTTTATTATATAGAAATGGAAATCCTATATCTTTTGTTTGTAGAAGATATAAATGTTCTAAAGCCTCTCTTATGCGTTGGAATAAAAAGTTTGATGGTTCTAAAGATTCATTAATTGATAAATCTCATAAACCTCTATCAAAACATCCTAACGCTCATACTGATGAGGAACTATCCTGGATTAAAAATTATATTAGAAGAAATCCTAATATTTCTCTTTGTGAACTTTATGGTAAATTAAGAGTCGAAAAAGGTTATTCTAGACATGCCTGTTCTTTATTTAGAATTGTTAGAAAACTTAAATATAATGTTAATAAACAAAAACATTCTAAGTATGTCCCTAAAAAGTATGATACTCCTACCAATATTGGTGTTAAATGGCAAATGGACGTTAAAATTGTTCCTAAAGATTGTTATGTTGGTGAAATACCTGATAAGTTTTACCAATACACTATGATTGATGAAGCTTCTCGTGAACGTTTTATTTATCCTTATAAGGAACAATCTTCTTATTCTACCATTGATTTTGTTAAAAGATCCATTGCCTACTTTGGTTATAAACCTGAAATCATTCAAACTGATAATGGTCAAGAATTTACTTACACTATGAAAACAGATAAAATTCATCCTTTAGATGTTTTATTAAATTCTTTAAGCATAACTCATAAACTTATTAAACCTAGGACTCCTAGACATAATGGTAAAGTAGAAAGGAGTCATAGAAACGATCAACAAAGATTCTATTCCCATCTTAGTTTTTACTCTTATAATGATCTTTTAAGTCAAATGAAAGCTTATTTAAAACGTTCTAACAATATTCCAATGCAATCATTAAATTGGCTTTCTCCTTTAGAAATGAGACAACAAATTATA
>CALVIH010000035.1 GCA_944329445.1 uncultured Bacilli bacterium
GTATTTATAGATATAGTATTAGTAATAATTGATCTTATAGCGAAAAAGAGAACTAAATAGTGTTCTTTTTTTGTTATAATAATTCATGAGGTTATGTTATGAAATCTGATATTTATAAAATTAAAAATGCTGTGGAAAAGATTAAGAGTGGTAGAAATACTCTATTTTTAGATGGACGAGAACTTAAGTTGGTCACATCAAAATTAAAAAAAGAAGAATATAACATATATTATCCATACAATGATAGTGAAAAATTAATGTTATACACAGGAAAAGTTCCTTTAGTTAGACTTTTTAAGATTAATACTGTGGAAAAAGTAAGACATCAAGATATTTTAGGAAGCTTATTTGCCCTTAATATAGACTCTTCATACTTTGGAGACATAGTTTTATACGAAGGAAGTTTTTACGTATACGTATCAAATGAGCTTGCTGATTTTATAAAGGACAATTTAACTATGATAGGAAAAAATAAAATATCATTAGAAGAAGTCCCTTTAGTTTTATTATGTAATTATGAAAGGGCATATGAAAAACATGAGGTAATAGTATCTAGCGCTAGGATTGATAGCGTTGTATCATCCATCATAAACTCATCACGAGCTAAAGCAATCGAAAAGATTAAAAATAAAGAAGTTATTGTTAATTATGAGGTTATGAATAAAAACTCATACGTACTTAAACAAGACGATGTATTTAGCATAAGAAGATATGGTAAGTATAAGTTTATTGGAATAATAAAAAATACTAAAAAAAATAATTACGTCGTTAAATATTTAAAATATCTATGATATATCTTTTTTCTAAAAAACATAGTATAATTTATGTGTAAATTAAGTGGGGTGATGGTGTTTGAACGTAGATGAGTTAAAAAATATTTTAGTGAAAGAAAAAGCTAATAAAATAAAGGGTGGTATATATCATACATCACAAGTTACTTTTGCTTATAATTCTAACAAGATTGAAGGAAGTAAGTTAAGTGAAGAAGATACGAAGGCTATTTTTGATTATGAGCCATCAACTTCCACTAATAACAAAATACTTATTTCGGGTGATGCTATAGAAACTAGAAATCATTTTAGGTTATTTGACTATATTATTGATAATATAAATGAATCTTTATCAAAAGATATGATTATAAAGATGAACGTGATTTTAAAAAAAGATACGTCTGACGAATCTAATCCTAAGTATAATGTTGGAGGTTTTAAAACTTCGCCTAATATAATCGGAACCATAAACGTAATTAAAACATCAAAACCAAAAGACGTAGAAAAAGATATAGATAATCTTTTAGATTGGTATAACAATAAGGATAAAATTAGTTTAGAAGATATAATAAAATTTCATGTTATATTTGAGAGAATCCATCCTTTTGGAGATGGTAATGGCAGGGTAGGAAGAATAATTATGTTTAAAGAGTGTTTAAAAAATAATATTTTTCCGTTTATTATTCTAGATCAAAACAAACCATTTTACATTAGGGGACTACAAATGTATGAAAAAGATTCTAGGTATCTAATAGATACTTGCTTAGATGCTCAAGATACATATCAAAACATGTGTAAGTTATTAAAAGATTAATTAGGAGTAATGGTCATGAAAATAAATAAAAGAAATTTATTAGTAGTAACTTTAAGTACTATATTCTCTATAGTATCAGGTGTTTTAACCAAAGATTTAATTGTTGGTGGCGTTATATTACTAACTAGTCTGCTATGTTCGTATTATCAGAGTATAGGCAAGAAAGTTAGTTTTATAATTGGTCTTATAAATTGTTTATTAATGTCTTATGTGTGCTTTAATAATCATTTATACGGAACGTTTTTAATTTGTATATTGTTTGTTGCTCCATCTCAAATTATAGGTTTTATTAATTGGAACAAGAATCAAAATAAGGATAAAAATGTAAAAGTAAGAGAGTTTACTTTTAAAAATAGCATTATAATAACTTTTTCTTGTATTTTTGGAAGTTTTGTTTTAGGATATTTACTATCATTAATTCCTAGTCAAAATTTAGCATTCATGGATGCTTCGTCAAATTGTATAAACATATGTGCTACTATTTTAATGATATTGAGATTTAAAGAATCCTGGTGGATATTCATTTTTAATAATATAATAGACCTTTCTATATGGATAATAATGGCTATTAATCATGGCCCTAGTTCACTTATGGTTCTTTTATCGTCATTAGCATATTTATTAATAAATGTTTATGGAATAATTAAATGGAGTATAGAAGCTAAGAAAAATAGAACTAACAAGGAGTAGATAATATGAGTTTTAATAAAGAAATAAATAGATATGGTACTAATAGTTTAAAATATGATTTTAAGAAGAATAAAAATAAACCAGATGATGTTTTCCCTATGTGGGTTGCAGACATGGATTTTAAGGCCCCTAAATCTGTTATAAAAGAAATGAATAAAAGGATAAAACACGGAATCTTTGGTTATTCTCAAACTGATTTAGAATACTTTGAATCGGTTTATAATTGGTATAAGAAAAACTTTAAGGTGACGTTAAAAGAAGAATGGCTTATTAAAACTCCAGGTGTTGTTTTTGCTCTGGCTACCGCCGTTAAAATTTTAACAAAAGAAAAAGATTATGTATTAATCAATAATCCCGTTTACTATCCTTTTACCGAAGTTGTTGTTGATAATAATAGAAAAATAGTAAGTAGTGATTTAGTTTTAGAAGAAGGCAAATATCATATTGATTTTGATGATATGGAAAGAAAGATAAAAAAGTATAAAATAAAGTTATATCTGTTATGTTCTCCGCATAATCCAGTAGGTAGAGTATGGCAAAAAGAAGAATTAGATAAAATTATAGAAATATGTAGAAGAAATAGTGTTTTTATAGTTTCCGATGAAATACATAGTGATTTTGTATGGAAAGGTAAACATAGATGCTTGTTAAGGTATAAGGGCTATTTAGATAACATGATAGTTTGCACATCACCTAGTAAGACCTTTAATTTAGCAGGGCTTCAAACATCAAATATTTTTATTCCTAATAAAAATGTAAGAGATGATTTCCAAAATGAAATATGGAAAACTGGATATAGTCTAGTTAATATAATGGGAATTGTAGCTTGTAAGGCGGCTTATGATAAAGGTAGTTATTGGTTAGAAAATTTAAAAAAATATCTCAAAGATAATATTGATTTTGTAGATAACTTCTTAAAGGAACGTTTGCCAAAAGTTAAATTAATATATCCAGAAGGAACTTACTTGCTATGGTTAGATTTTAGAGAGTTAAAACTTTCTGATGATGAAATAAATAAGATTATGTTAAATGACGCAAAACTATGGCTTGATGGTGGTGCTATGTTTGGAAAGACTGGTAAAGGATTTCAAAGGTTAAATATAGCGCTTCCAAGAAAAAAATTAAAATGGGCTTTAGAGCAAATAGAAAGGGCTTTTAAATATGATGAATAATTGGTGTGAAAAACTAAAACAATATTGGATACAAAAAGATATTTCAAAAATTATATCTTTGTTTGATGAAGACGTAGAGTATTATGAAACTCCATTTCAAAAAGTTGATGATCTAAAATTAGTATGGAAAGATATCGAATCACAAAATCTACAATCTTTAGAATATAAAATTATAGGAGAAAAGAATAATACCATCATTGCAAATTACATTATGAACGATAATGGAAGAGTAGTTGACATGATATATGAAATAGAACTAAACAAGAAAGGTAAATGTACTTATTTTAAACAATGGTATATGGTAGGAGAATAAATATATGAAGTTATTTATAAATGGAAGTAATAGAAAGAAAAATTGCTATAACTTTTTAAAAGATTTAATGGATAAAGAAGATAAACTAATATCTTTATCTGATAAAAATATTAAGTACTGTATTGGTTGCAATTCATGCATAAAGGATTTATCTAATTATTGCATATTAAAAGATGATATGAAAGAATTATATGATTCTATTTTAGAAGCTGATAAAATTATAATTATGTCTCCTATATACATGAATCATGTAACAGGAATATTAAAAAATGTTATAGATAGATTAAATCCTTTTTCTAACCATGAGTTATTAAAGGGTAAGAAAATATATTTAATAACGGTAGGGCAAATGCCAGAAGATGAAAATGAAGAGGTCAAAGAAGATTTAGACAGATATTTTAAAGGATTAGCAGAATTTATGTATTTTGATTTTGAATATTTAATGAATTTATCTAGTGGGGATATTGAGACGGTTGATAGTATTAAAGAAACATATAAGAATTATGACGAAATAATTAATGAAACAAAGAAAATAATCGATAAGTAATTGGGTGATATAAATGAAAATACTTATTTTTACGCACAAAAGTGACATTGATGGTATGGGTGGAGCTATACTTGCAAAACTTGCCTTTGAAAATGTAGATTATGTATTATGTGAAACTTTTGAATTACAAAATGAAATACAAAATTATTATGATAATGGTAAAATCTATGATTATGACTTTGTTTATGTAACTGATTTATGGCTTGAAGAACCAATGCTTTCTAAAGTTGCTAACGATGAAAAATTAAAAGGAAAGTTTTTAATATTTGATCATCATGAATCGGCGTTAATTGAAAATCTAGATAAACATGACTTTATAAACATAAAAATAAAAGATGAAAAAGGTAAATGCTGTGGTACTAGTTTATTTTACGAGTACTTAAAAGAAAATAAATTAATTACTGATGGTAATGACATAGCGGAATTTGTAGAACTAACAAGAAGATATGATACGTGGGAATGGAAAAACAAATATGATGACGAAGAAGCGCATGAATTAACATTATTATTTGAAGCGGTAGGTAAAGAGGGATACATAAAGCTAATGACGGATAAGCTTAGTTTAAATAAAGAACGCTTTGAATTTAGTGAACTAGAAAGAATGCTTATAGATAATAAAAAAAGTCAGGTGGCATCAAGGTTAGAAGAATATTATAAAAAAGTAATTAAAGAAAATGTTTTAGGATATAAGGCTGGAATAGTGTTCATTGATTATGAATATAGAAATGATTTAGCAGAATACATAAGAAATAAAAATACCGATTTAGATTTACTTATTATGCCTGCCTTTGATTATGGAACCATATCTTATAGAAGAATAAAAGAAACTTTTAAAGTAAGAGAAATAGCTGAGTATTTTGGTGGTAAAGGACATGATTATGCTGCGTCTAGTCCGATTTTTGATAATCAAAAGGAAGAAATAATAAAAATATTATTAAAAAAATAAGTTACTAATACTAATAATTTATTAATTCAGTTTAAAAAATACGAAGGAGAGATAAAATTTCCTTCAAAGTTAATTATCATAATATTGCTCATAATAGTACTATTTATTATTTTAAGTATATAAGAAAAACAAGGTTAGTTTAGGCTAGCCTTGTTTTCTAAAAAACAACAAATGGAAAACAACTAGTTAAAGCTGTCTCCTCTAATTAAATTATACAAAAATAAAATTAATATGTAAAGATTTGTTCATCTTTTTTTGAAATATAAAATATGTTATACTATATTATACAGGAAGTGATTTATATGAAGGTATTGTTAGTAAATGGTAGCCCTCATAAAGATGGCGCAACCAACTTAGCTTTAGAAGAAGTTTCTAAAACACTAAATAAAAATGGTATTGAAACAGAAATATTTTGGATAGGTAACAAACCGATTTCAGGATGTATTGGGTGTGGGGCTTGTTTTAAAACAAAAAGATGTTTTATTAATGATAAAGTAAATGAATTTATAGAAAAGGCTGAAAAAGCTGATGGTTTTATTTTCGGTTCAGCCGTTCATTATGCCGGGCCAACTGGTTTTATAAAATCATTTATGGATAGGTGCTTTTATGGAAAGAGCTATGCTTTTGAGTATAAACCAGCGGCATGCGTTGTAAGTTGCCGGCGTGGTGGTGCCGCAACAACTTTTGATGATCTAAACAAGTATTTTACAATTACTAACATGATTGTTGTTGGAAGCCAGTATTGGAATCAAATACATGGAAATACTAAAGAGGAAGCTTTAAAAGACGAAGAAGGACTTCAAACCATGAGAACTCTTGCAAATAACATGGCATGGATATTAAAATCCATTGAATCTGGGAAAAAAAGTGGAATAGAAAAACCTGTAAAAGAAAAAAGAATTTCAACTAACTTTATAAGATAATAAAAATGGCTCTAACTTACAGAGCCATTTTTTTCTTTAATAATTTTATAATTGTTTAATAATCTTTCGTCATTAGGTTCCATGTCGATAGCTTGAGTAGAATATTTTAATGCTTCATTATATTCTCCTAAGTTAAAGTTTGCAATTGAAAGTAAATCATAAACCGTATAATTCCAGCTAAATGGTTCGTTTATGTATGATTTTTCGTGCCTTGTTATTTTTAAAGCTTCCTGACAGTATTTTTTAACTCCTTCCCAGTTATTTAGTTCGTATTCTAACATAGCTCTTTCCATGTAGGGATCTCTTAGGTATGGAGCCTCATTTATCGCCTTATCAAGCCACATTCTAGCTTCATCATATCTTTTTAGATATTTATAACATCTTGCAATAAACCTCATTGATGCACATCTTTCATCCTTCCAAGTTGCACTTTTTAGGTTAAGATGTTTTATTAACGTGTCAATAGCTTCGTTATATTTACCATAAAACATGTATTCTCTTCCTAAATAGTGCATGTTTCTATCGTCTTCCGGACTTTCCTTTACTGATAATTCTAAAAGAGGTAAGTAACTACTTCTTGATTTATTATCATCTGGCCAGTGGTCCACGGTGAATTCGTCAGTTGTTGCCCAAACCTCTTTATCTCCAGTGAACTCTAGTACTTCATGAACTGGATGTACCCAGCGAAATCCATGTCTTGCATGTATTTTTTCAATGTAGAAATTAACCACTGGATTACCATTTTCATCATGAGACCAGTTATAATTATACCTTACGTGATTAACACCATTTTTCCAGATGTTTTCTAGTTTTTGTCTCCAACCTTTACTTATTACTTCGTCTATGTCAATGCACACACATATATCATAATCTTCTGGTACGAGGTTTAAAGATTCGTTTCTTGCAACGTCAAATCTCCACGGATCAATTTTTTTAATCGTTACGTTTGCGCCTAATTTTTTTAATTCTTCTGCGGTATTATCAGTTGATCCAGTATCTAAAACGAAAATGCCATCAGCTTCTTTAACTGATTCATACCATCTTTTAACAAACTTTTCCTCATTTTTACAAATAGCATAAACGGCTACTTTATATTTTCCCATAAATAAATCTCCTCATTTAAGTTTTTAATATACCGATAAATAAAAAGGTAAGCAAAAGAAGCTTACCAATTTTAATTTTATGGTCCGGTAGGTCCAGTAGGTCCAGTTGGCCCGGTAGGTCCGGTTGGTCCAGTTGGTCCAGTTGCACCCGTAGCTCCTGTAGCTCCAGTTGCCCCTGTTGGTCCAGTTGCGCCAGTTGGTCCGGTAGGTCCAGTTGCACCAATAGTTCCAGCAGTACCAGTTGCTCCGGTAGGACCAGTTGCACCAGTTGCGCCAGTTGCTCCGGTAGGACCGGTCGCACCAATAGTTCCGGCAGTACCAGTTGCACCAGTAGGTCCAGTTGCTCCAGTTGCGCCAGTTGGTCCGGTAGGACCGGTCGCACCAATAGTTCCGGCAGTACCGGTTGCTCCAGTAGGACCAGTTGCTCCAGCTGGTATTGATAAATTCAAGAAAAAGTTTGGTGTTGTACCAGTTATACTAGCTGTTGCTTGACTTCCTGGTGTTCCGGTTGTAACAGTTCCTATTGTTATTGTAGGTGATGCCCCTGTTGGTCCAGTAGCACCAGTCGCACCAGTAGGTCCGGTTGCGCCAGTTGCTCCTGTAGCGCCAGTACCAGCTGGCCCAGTTGCTCCGGTAGGTCCAGTTGCACCAGTAGGCCCGGTAGCACCGGTAGGTCCGGTAGCACCAGTTGCACCAGTTGCTCCAGTTGGCCCAGTTGCTCCGGCAGGGATGGTGAAGTTTAATACGGCAGCTCCACTTGTTCCACTATTGGTAACTGATGCTGCGGTTCCTGGATCGCCAGTTGTCGTAAGTCCAACAGCAACAGTTGCGGGTCCGGTAGGTCCGGTTGGCCCGGTAGGACCTTGTATGAATCTTGGACAGCAACATTTTTTTCTGTTTTTCATTTGTTCAACAGCTTCTCTTACGATGTTGCTACCTTCAAAACAATTTCCATTATTGTTCATACAAAAAACTCCTTTCAAGATATAATATGAAAATGTTTGATTAAAGAGACATTATGTTTGTTGCATATTAAATTAAAATATGCTATTATCTACTTGTTTATTTGTCTTTAAAGGAGATTTATTATGAAAGAAGTTATTATGGATGCGTTAATAGACACGTTTAAAATCGTTCCTTTTTTATTCGTTGCTTTTTTAATAATGGAGTTTATTGAACACAAATTTAATAAAAAAGGAAAGGATAAAATTAAGAAAGCAGGAAAACTAGGCCCTTTATTCGGTAGTCTTTTAGGAGCTGTCCCACAGTGTGGATTTTCAGCAATGGCAACTAATTTGTACGCCACAAGAATAATAACCGTTGGAACGCTAATTGCAATTTATCTTTCTACTTCCGATGAAATGCTTCCAATATTAGTTTCAGAAGGTGCTTCAGCTGGAGTTATCTTTAAGTTTTTAATAATAAAAATAATAATTGGTATGGTATGTGGTTTTGTAATTGACTTTATATTAAGAAAAAAACATAAAAATGATAATTATGAAATAGAGGATTTTTGTGAAAAAGAGCATTGTCATTGTTCACATGGTATTATTACTTCTTCTTTAAAGCATACGGTTAACATTACGATATTCATTTTAATTGTTAATTTAATTTTAAATGCTGGTATGCATTATTTTGGTGAGGAAAAAATAGGAGAGATTTTCTTAAAAGACAACTTGTTCGCTCCTTTTATATCGAGTCTTGTTGGTCTTATTCCTAACTGCGCGGCAAGTGTTGTTTTAACCGAATTATACTTAGGTGGCGCAATATCTTTTGCATCATGTTTAGCGGGGTTATTAACCGGAAGTGGTGTTGCTTTAGCACTTTTATTTAAAGTAAACAAAAATAAGAAAGAAAACGTAAAAATAATAGTAACCTTATATTTGATAGGTGCTTTATCAGGAGTAATAGCAGAACTTATTGCAAGGTTAGTATAAAGACTTTTTATTTATTTAAAAAGTCTTTTTTGGTATAATAAAAATGGAGATGATGATATGAAAAAACCTTTAGTATTATGTATATTAGATGGTTGTGGAATAAGAGAAGAGAAAGATGGTAACGCTTTTAAATGTGCAAACAAACC
>CALVIH010000036.1 GCA_944329445.1 uncultured Bacilli bacterium
GGATAATTAAAGTTATCACGTTAATCTTACGTTACAAGATATAAAGTGCATAGTAAATCTATGAAACAAGGTGGTACCACGGAAATGTTTTTCGCCCTTGTCTCATAGATTTTTTTAAATAGGAGGAAAGTATTATGAAAGAAAAAGTAAATGAAATTAAAAAGCAGTTTGATAAGGACGCTTTAAACGTTACTGATATGAAAACCCTAAATGATATAAGGGTAAAGTACCTAGGTAAACAAGGTATGGTAACCGAACTTTCTAAAATGATGAAAGATGTTCCAAACGAGCAAAAAAAAGAGTTTGGAATGCTTGTTAACGAGGTAAGAAGTCATGTTACAAATGCATTAGAAGAGAAGAAAGCTGCATTAGAAAAAGAAACATTAGATAAAGAACTAGCTAGTGAGAAAATAGATATAACACTTCCTGCAACCAAGATTCCACAAGGTTCTGCAAACATTCTTGAAAGAATGATTGAAGAAATAGAACAGGTATGTATGAGCATGGGTTATGACGTCGTTGATGGTCCTGAAATAGAAGAGGATCACTATAACTTTGAACTTTTAAACATTCCAAAAAATCATCCGGCAAGGGATGCGCAAGATACGTTTTACGTAGAAGGGGACAGATTATTATTAAGAAGCCAAACCTCACCTGTTCAAGCACGTGTTATGCTTGCTAATAAGGGTGAAAAACCAATTAGAATGATATGTCCTGGTAAGACTTATAGAAGAGATGATGATGATGCAACTCACTCTCATCAATTTATGCAAATAGAAGGTTTGTTAGTTGATAAAAACATTAGTTTATCTGATTTAAAGGGAACGTTTGATGTTATTGCTAAAAAATTATTCGGTGATGATATTAAAACTCGTTTTAGACCAAGCTATTATCCTTTTACGGAACCTTCCGTTGAAACTGATATATCATGCTTTAATTGTCATGGTAAAGGCTGCAGTATTTGTAAAAACACGGGATGGATTACGGTTTCAGGCGCTGGAATGGTAAACCCTAAGGTTTTAGAAGATTGTGGTTATGATCCAAAGGTTTGGAGTGGTTTTGCATTTGGATTCGGAGCAGAACGTTTAGCAATGCTAAAATACGGAATAAATGATATTAGAACGTTTTATAACACGGATCTAAGAGAACTTAAAAACTTTGATAGAAAGGAAGGTGAATAATCATGATAAGCATGAACTGGGTTGGAGACTATGTTGATATAAAGAATGAAGATTTAAAAGAACTTGCCGTTAAGATAACTAATTATGGTATGAACGTTGAAAAAGTAATTACTAATAAAATAGATAACTTAGTAATCGGACAGATAAAAGAAGTTAAAAAGCATCCTGATAGTGACCATTTAAACGTTTGCATGGTAGATATTGGAAGTGAAACTGTTCAAATAGTGTGTGGTGCATCTAACGTAAAAGAAGGACTTAAGGTAATCGTTGCAAAACCTGGGTGCGTACTTCCTGGTAATAATGAAATAAAAAAAGGAAAGATAAGAGGAATTGAGTCAAACGGAATGATATGTGCGTTATTTGAACTTGGCTTAGAAGAAAAAACGGAAGAAACATACGCAAAAGGTATCACCGAATTAGGTAGTGATGCCATCGTTGGAGAAGATCCAATTGATTATTTAGGATTAGAAGATACGGTATATGAATTAGACGTTCATAAACACCGTAACAATGACTGTTATTATCATATTGGTTTTGCGTACATCGTTGCATCCGTTTTAAATAAAAAAGTAAAAATGCCAGATTTTTCATTTAAAGAGGAAAAAGAAAGCGTAAAAGATAATTTTAAACTAACGGTAGATACGGATAATTGTCCATATTATTTAGCGAAATTGGTTCGTGATGTAAAAATAGGAGAGTCACCAGACTTTATTAAAAAAAGACTTATATCCGCAGGTATGAGACCAATTAATAACGTTGTTGACATTTCAAATTACGTAATGCTAGAATTTGGTCAACCACTTCACTTTTTTGATAAAGATAGACTAGGTAATAACGTTTTAGTTAGAATGGCTAAAGATGGTGAAGAAATAATAACCTTAGATAAAAAGCAAAGGACGTTAACAAGTAATGATATAGTTATAACAGATGGTGAAAAACCGGTTTGTATCGCTGGCGTTATGGGCGGAGAAAACACCGAAGTAGAAAGTGATACCAAAAACATTTTAATAGAAAGTGCCATTTTTAATCCATATAGTATCCGTAACACCGCGGGACGTTTAAACTTAAGAAGTGAAGCATCAATTAGGTATGGCAAAGGTCTTTCTTATGAATACACCATGATGGCTATTAAAAGAGCTTGTCACTTACTTGAAAAATATGCTGGTGGAAAGGTTTTAAGTGATACTGTTATTCATGATAAGATAGATAAAACAGAAAAAGTAGTTACGTTTAAAGCTTTTGAAGTAAACAAATTACTTGGAATTCAAATATCAGATGATGACATGAAGTTAGAACTTGAAAAGCTTGATTTTAAATACACGTATAAAGAAGGCGTATTTAAATGCATGATTCCATCAAGAAGAGGGGATATTGATCCTAAAGTAGCGGACATTGCCGAAGAAATAGGTATGTTATATGGTTACCATAATTTAAAAAGTACACTTCCTTTGGTTGAAACTAAAAAAGGAGAATACAAAGGCGACGTTGGTCTTAGAAAATCAATTTCTAAAAAGCTTAGAGCCCTTGGTTTAAACGAGGTTAAAACTTATACTTTAGTATCAAAAGAAATGTCAGAACAATTTAATTATGAACATAAAGAAAATAAGTATTTACCTAATCCGATGAGTGCTGATAAAGCAGTAATTAGAACAAGCATTTTACCATCACTTTTAAACATTTATTCATATAACAAAAAAAGACACGTAAATGATATAAACATATATGAAATTGCCAAAACGTACGATGTAAATTATGAAGAGGATAGTAAAATAGCCATTTTAATGAGTGGTAATTACGTTACAAACACATGGCAAAATACTTCTATAAAAGTTGATTTCTATCTTTTAAAAGGAATTATAGAAAACTTACTTGATTATTTGGGATTTAAAAATAGATATCATTTTGAAGTTTTGAATGATGAAAGCTTTCACCCAGGAATAAGTGCTAAGATTATCCTTGATAAAGAAGAAGTTGGTGTGATTGGAAGAATACATCCAAGAATAAATAAAGATGACATATACTTAGCAGAAGTTTCAATGACAAAACTAAATAGAAACGTTAAGCCATTAAAATTTAAAGCGGCACCTATTTATCCAGAAATAGTTAAGGATGTTGCGTTTATCATTTCTAAAGAAATAACTTCAAGTGATGTTGAAAAGGTAATTAAAAAAGCAGGTGGAAGGCTACTTTCTAACATAGATGTATTTGATGTTTATACTGGTGAAAAGGTAAAGGAAAACGAAAAACAAATAGCTTATAAACTTACTTTTAATGGGGTGGATAGAACATTAACCGAGGAAGAAGTTATGGACGTATTTAATAACATAATAAAAAAAGTTACCGAAGAGGTTCCGGCAACTTTAAGAAATAATTAATTTAAATGAGTTTTTAGGATGTCTAAAAGCTCTTTTTTTAATTCATCTGATGCATTATTCCATATTATTTCCATAAATACGCCAAGGCCTGGTAAAGCCTCTTCTAGGCCTTCTTTTATCGTATCATCAATTGATTC
This sequence comes from uncultured Bacilli bacterium, assembly GCA_944329445.1. Lineage (GTDB taxonomy): Bacteria > Bacillota_I > Bacilli_A > RF39 > UBA660 > Aphodocola. The sequence continues at coordinate 3,694 of CALVIH010000036.1, forward strand.
TCTTATTTCACTTTCATTATCACCTTTAAAACTATCTATAATGTATTGTCTAATACTTATGTTATCCATAATAATCTTCCTTTCAGTATATTTTTTGTAAAATACTTGAAAATTATACGCTATTTTATTGATAATAATTTTTAAAAATTATATAATTAAGTAAAATAGAGGAGGAGTTTTAGATGAATGAAAGTTATTATGTTGATACTTCTTATGGTTTAAGTTCAACAACCGGATTATTTGGAGCAATAGCAGGTATGATGGCACTTATATGGATCATTATAGTCGTAATTGGTATTGTTCAAATTGTTGCAATGTGGAAAGTTTTCACCAAAGCAGGAAAACCAGGATGGGCAGCAATTATTCCAATTTATAATATTTATATTATGTGTGAAATCGCAGAGAAACAATGGTGGTATATTTTATTAATGTGCATACCTATTGTTAACATATGGGCGATGTTTGTAGTTTATAATGGCATTGCTAAAAAGTTTGGAAAAGGTACCGGATTTGCCATTGGAATGCTTTTTTTAGCACCAATATTCTTTATGATCTTAGGTTTTGGTAAATCAAATGTTTACCTTGATGATAACACTAATATAACAAATAATAATACAGATGAAGCAAATGCTGTTTCGGTTGACGAAGTTGTTCCTAGCGAGCCACAGACTGACGTTGATCAAACGCAAGTAAATGATATTAGTAGCGGTGTTGGTACTGAAAATATTCAAACGCCAACCACCGAAGGGTATGTTGCACCTTCTTTTGATACTCCTGTTATGGGGCAAAGCATGAATCAACCGATTAATAATTTTAATGATCAAGCTTCACAAATGATGGAACAAGCCCAAGTAATGAATGAACCGGTTGCTCAGGCAGTGGAACAAACACCGGTAATGAATGAACCAGTTGCTCAAGCAGTGGAACAAGCACCAGTAATGAATGGACCAGTTGCTCAGGCAGTAGAACAAACACCGGTAATGAATGGACCAGTTGCTCAGGCAGTAGAACAAGCACCGGTAATGAATGAACCAGTTGCTCAGGCAGTAGAACAAACGCCAGTGATGAATGAGGCAGTTGCTCAGGCAGTAGAACAAGCACCGGTAATGAATGGACCAGTTGCTCAGGCAGTAGAACAAGCACCGGTAATGAATGGACCAGTTGCTCAGGCAGTAGAACAAGCGCCAGTAATGAATGAACCAGTTGCTCAGGCAGTAGAACAAGCGCCAGTAATGAATGAACCAGTTGCTCAGGCAGTAGAACAAGCACCGATGATGAATGAGGCAGCAAATAATGTTAATGAAGCACCTGTTTTACAGCAAGAGGTAGAAACTTTAGACACAAAACCAAGAACTTCATTATGGTCTAATAATAACAATAATAATGGTCAAATGTAAAAGAGTTATTAAAAAACTCTTTTTTTAATGTTATAATTAATAAGGTGATTTACATTCGTTTAAAAGGTAGGAAAAATGAATAACTAAATTTAATTATTATGCCTTGGGATAATAATTAATAAAGTGTTATAATAAAGTAGGTGGTAGAAATGAAAAAAGTAGTATTAGTTGATGGAAATAATTTATTGTTTAGAAGTTATTATGCGACTGCGTATTCGGGGAATTTTATGAAGAATTCTAAAGGTTTTCCTACGAATGCTTTATATGGATTTGTTAACATGATTAACAAGATAATTCACGAGGAAACACCGGAATATATGCTTGTTGCTTTTGATAAAGGAAAAACGTTTAGGCATGATAAGTATGAAGATTATAAAGCAGGAAGAATAGAAATGCCAAACGAACTTAAAGAGCAATTTCCAGTTGCTAAAGAAATTCTTACGTGTTTAGGTATTAAATGGTTTGAAATAGATAACTACGAAGCTGATGACATAGTTGGTACGCTTGCTAAAATGATTGATGTAGGTGAAGGCTACAACGGGTTAATAGTAAGTAGTGATAAAGATTTGTTACAACTTATAAGTGATAAAGTTGTAATGAAGTTATTAAAGTCAAAAGATTACGTAATGATGACTCGCGAAACTTTTTTTGAAACTTATGGCCTTACTCCTGATAAAATGATTGACATAAAGGCATTACAAGGAGACTCTTCTGATAACATACCAGGCGTTAAAGGAATAGGTGAAAAAACCGCATTAAAACTTTTACAAGATTATGGTTCGTTAGAAGGAGTGTATGATAACATAGCATACATAAAGGGTGCCGTAGCTACAAAATTAATAAATGGTAGGGATAAAGCGTTTGAAAGTAAGGATTTGGTTACTATTTATAAAGAGGTGCCACTAGGTTTTGGATTAGAAGATACGGTTTTAACAAATGGTAATTTGGAAGCTTTAAAGAAAATGTATGAAAACTTAGAATTTTATTCTTTTTTAAAAAACATGAAGGTTCAGAAAAAACAAGAAAAAATAGAGGTAACTGAACTGAAAAGTATAGAAGAATTAAAAACACTTTCATCTCCGTTAGGTGTGTATATAGAAGTTGATAAAACTAACTATCATTTAGCAAACATTTTAGCCCTTGGTTTATATGATGGAAATAAATCTATTTACGTAAAAAAAGACATGGTAACCAAAGTAATGGAAGAGTTAAACGACAAAGAAAAGTATACGTATGATTTAAAAAAACATTACGTTACTTTAAAGAAAAAAGGATACACTTTAAAAAACGTTACGTTTGATTCTATGATAGCGGCATATCTTTTAAATTATAACATTAAGGATGATATTGCCTATTTAGCAAATCAGTTTGGATATGATATTCCTTTTTATGAAGTTATAAGTAAGGCAAAAACAGTTTCAGAGGACACGTTAAAAAAACTTGTGACCGAAAAGGCAAAATTTATTTATGATGTGAAAAAAGAGCTTGAAGAAGAAATGAAAAAAGAGGAGTGCACGTATCTTTTTGAACAAATAGAAATGCCACTTTCGGTTGTGTTAGGAGAAATGGAGTATCAGGGAATTAGGGTAGACGTTGACGTACTTAAGAGTATGAACGTTGAATTAGAAGAAAGGATAGAAGAAATTTCCGAAAAAATATATGACCTTGCAGGAGAAAAGTTTAACATCTCATCACCAAGACAACTAGGAGAGATATTATTCGTAAAACTTCAAATAGGAAAAGGTAAAAAAACAAAAAGTGGTTATTCAACTGATAAAGCAATTTTAGAAAAGTACGTTGATAGACACGAAATAGTACCTCTTGTGTTGGAACACAGAATGCTTACTAAGTTGCAAAGTACTTATATAGTTGGTTTGGAAGGAAATATATTAGAAGATGGTAAAGTACATACCATATATACCCAAACGTTAACAAGAACTGGAAGGTTATCTTCGATTGAACCTAACCTTCAAAATATTCCAGTTAGAACAACTTATGGTAAGTTGATAAGAAAGGCATTTATTCCAGAGGAAGGTTGTATATTACTTTCTAGTGATTACTCCCAAATAGAGTTAAGGGTTTTTGCACACTTTTCTAAGGTTCCTAACTGGATAGAAGCATTTAAAAAAGATATGGATATTCATACAAGAACGGCAATGGATATATTTGGAGTTGAAGAAAAAGATGTAACCCCTTTAATGAGAAGACAAGCTAAAGCAGTTAATTTTGGAATTCTTTATGGAATAAGTAGTTATGGACTTTCTAGTGATTTAGGTATTTCTGTTAAGGAAGCAAAGGCCTTTATTGATAAGTACTTTGAAACTTATAGTGGAACTAGGGTATACATGGATAAAGTTATTAAAGATGCGTATGACAAAGGTTATGTTACCACGATTATGAACCGAAAAAGAAGAATAGATGAACTTAGTAATACTAATTACATGATTAGGCAACAAGGAGAGCGAATGGCTTTAAATACACCTATTCAAGGTTCTAGTGCCGACATATTAAAAAAGGCAATGATAGATATATATAACGAGTTTAAGGAGAAAAATATTAAAAGTAAAATGATTTTGCAGGTTCATGATGAACTTATTTTCAACGTGTTAAAAGAAGAAGAAAAAGAGGTTACCGAGATAGTTGATAGATGCATGGATAACGCATATAAACTAGAAGTACCATTAAAGGTTGATATTGAAACTGGTATAAATTGGTACGATGCAAAATAAAGGTTAGGGGGATTTTTATGCCTGAATTAGCAGAAGTTGAAACAACAAGAAAAGATTTAAGTAAAATAATTGAAGGCAAAGTAATAAATAGGGTGTCAGTTTACTTAGATAAAATAGTTTATAATAAAAAAGAAGAATTTATTAAAAAGATAGAGGGTCAAACGGTAAATAAGGTAAAAAGAAGAGGAAAATGGTTAATTTTTGAATTGGATAAAAATTGTTTGATCATTCATTTTAGAATGGAAGGTAGGTTTTACTATTTACCCATTGATGCTAAAAAAGACAAACATGACTACGTTATATTTTACTTTGATGATTTTTCGCTTCATTATAACGATCCAAGACTTTTTGGTAAAATGGAAGTTATTGAGAAAAACGAAATTGATAAATTTTTTCTTGATAAAAAATTGGGCCTAGAATACACTGATCCTAAATTGACACCTATATATTTAAAAGAAAAATTTAAAACGCATCATACGGATATTAAAAAAATGTTATTAGACCAAAGTTTTATTACCGGTATTGGTAATATATACGCTGATGAAATATTATTTGCCTCTAAAATAAATCCTAAGAGTTATGCTGATAAGCTAACTAAACCTAAGTTGCAAGAGATAATTAACAATACAAAGAAAGTTTTTGAACATTCTTTGAAATACAAAGGAACATATCCAAACATTGACGGAAAGCGTGGTACTTTTGAAGAGCATTTAATGGTACATATGAGAGAAGGCAAAAAATGTTACGAATGTGGTACAATAATAAAAAAAGAAAAAGTTGGTGGTAGGGGTACTTACTACTGTCCAAAATGTCAAAGGAGAGTTTAGCATGTTTAATCATAGTATAAGGTTTGATAAAATTAATAATATGGATAGTTTTATTAATGGAATAGATGCCGCTAGTTTAGAAAATGAGTTTAAAAATTGGAAAATAAATTTTAAGGATAAGGATAA
>CALVIH010000037.1 GCA_944329445.1 uncultured Bacilli bacterium
CCCCCCCCCCACTTGTCAATTAAATTATGCTGTTGATAATTCTTTACATTTTTTATATAATATAAATAGTGAGAGCACTAACACGGTTAGGCATACTTTCTTTAAATGTTTTTTAAGGGAAAAAACATACTTACCCAGCCAAAAGCAAGTATGTTTTTTCTTTTACATTTTAAATATTAGTATTCCTAACAATAAAATTAAAAGGATTATCACTACCTTAAGAAAACTCGTTTCTTGTTTCATAGACATCACCTCTTTTCATTCTTTTTTGAATAAAAAAAGGGAAACATGCTTAACCTTTGGCGTTAAGTCCTCTCATATTTATATTTAGACGTAACTTTTTAAATTCCCCATAAAAATAATAAAAAGTGATAAAAAATTATCACTTTTCTTTTACCGCTTTAAACATCTTTTTCCAAAGGTTAGTTTCCGAATAATTAAGTATTCCAACTTTATATATTTTTAAACCATACTTAATAAGTAAAAAGTTTAATAACATTAAGAGTAATATTGCGATTATTATAAAACTTACGCTTATCTCGCCTGATAACAGCAAACTAGGGGCAAGCGATATCGAAAGAAGCGGAATGACACTTGCTACTTTAATAAACGTTGCACCAGGAAACATTGATGATGCTATTACCAAATAGAATCCTACCAAACTTATCATCATAAGCGGTGTTTGTAATTGTTGATAATTTTCCATGTTAGTAGTCATGGAAGCAAGTACACCAGCTAATAAAGAATAAGCCAAAAAGCTTAGTACAAATAATATTACTATAAGTGGAATTATGTAGCCAAGCTTGTCTATAATACCACTTTTTTGTACCATTTCTATGGCACCATTTAATTCTAGATTACTTGCGATATCTTTTAACGATGAAGTGCTAGTTGGAGAGTTGACAAATTTTCTTATTAATAACCCTAATCCACTATATAAAATTAATAATCCTGCTTGCAGTAAAACAAACAAATTACTTGATAAAATCTTTGAAAAGAAATGCGTTTTAGCAGATACGTTTCCTATTATTATTTCCATACCACGAGTTGATTTTTCTTCGTTTATTTCGGCACCTATCATCTGTATTAGGTACATTATTAACATGAAACAAGGAAGAACCACTACTAATGATAATACCGATAATAAAGATCTCGTATTTTCTTCATCCTCGGTTTTTTCTTCATTAATAAAACTTCTTTTAACTTCAACTGAACTTGAAATTTGACTTAATTTTTCTTTATCTATTCCAGATAAATCAAGTGCAATACTTTGCTTTGTTGTGTTTAAGCTTGTTACGATAGCTTGATATTTAACGTTGTCAACGTATGAATCAGTTATAAATTCTACGTTATAAACGTTCTTATTATCCTTGTTTAATACAAGTAAAATATCATCAGTACCTTTTAATTTTTTCTTTTCTTTTTTTACATCATTTACTTTTGTTACCTTTAATTCAGATTTACTAATATAACTTTCTATTCCCTTTAAACCAGTTTTTACCTCTTCATAATATCCAGTATTGTCTACTATTTTAATGTTTAAAGACTTATTAAAATCCCCACCAAAGAAAGATATTATTCCATCAATATTAACAAGGGCTATAATAACTAGAGCAAGAATTACGTTAGCGATTATAAACCATTTATTTTTTATCTTTTTATTCAAACTATACTTAGTTAAAAACTTAAACTTATTTTCCATACGCTTCACCTACTTTTGATACGAATATTTCTTCTAGACTTGGTTGTTCTAAAGAAAACTTAGTAACATTATCTTTAGTTTTTAAATATTCAAAAATGTTTTTATAATAGCTTTCATCTTTAATGGCAACCTCGAAGTAAGAAGCTGTTTTAATAGCACTTATAACACCTTTTATCTTCTTTAATTCACTTATTTTTACATCACCCTCAATTATTACTTTTTTTATTTTATAATCATTTTTTATATCTTTTAAATACCCCTCTAAAACAGATTTTCCCTTTACCAAAATAACTAATTTTTCACAAAAGAGTTCCACGTGATCCATTCTATGGGATGAAAATATAATTGAAGTACCTTTTTCTTTAAGTTCTAATATAACACTTTTAAAAAGTTCTATGTTAATCGGATCTAACCCTGAAAAAGGCTCATCTAATATTAGTAATTCTGGTTCGTTTATAATCGCTGATATAAACTGCACTTTTTGTTGGTTTCCCTTTGATAAAGTATTAATCTTTCTATCCTTATATTCTTCTATTCCAAACCTTTTTAAAAGCTTGTCCAACCTTTTTAAAATAGTGTCTTTATCAAGTGATTTTAAAGCCCCATAAAAAAGCATTTGCTCTTTTACTGTTAGTTTGGTAAGAAGGCTTCTTTCTTCGGTTAAGAAGCCTATCTTATCAGTTACGTTATAATCTATTTTTTTACCATTAAAAGTTATTTTCCCTTTACTTGGACTAATTAAGTTCATTATCATTCTAAAAGTAGTTGTTTTACCTGCTCCGTTAACTCCTAAAAGCCCAAATATTTCTCCTTTTTCAACCTCAAAGGACAAATTATCAACGGCCTTAAAGTCATCATAATATTTTGTTACATTACTTACCTTAAGCATTTTAATCCTCCTTTTTTGTAACGTATAATATTGATTTGTTATCAAAGTTCAACTTTTTAAATTCATCCGTAAACTCTTTAAAGTTATAATTTTCATATATGTCATATACATTATTAATTACTTTTCCATACTTTACAACATTATTATGTATTACGTTAGCCACAACAACAGGATCTTCGAAGGATTTTACTACTCCAGTCATAAGAACTTTCTTATCCAACTCGAAAGCTTCCTTATCAATCACAGTTTCTTTTATCTTATCATCTATGGCCTTTATAAACGCATCTTTATCAGAAACATCAGCTTCAAAAATAATTAAAATTATATCATCAAAATATGAATAGGACCATGAAACTCCTGTTTTTATTATTTCTTTTTTCATTAAATCTTTTTCGAAAGAAGTAAGACTTCCAAATTTGATATCAATTAATAAATCAACCAAGAGAATCTTTTTAAATCTTTCTTCACCCGTTAATTTTGGAACCTTTAATTTATATGCAACACTAACCTTTGGATGAGAAACATTTTTTAAAACGTGCTTATATTTTTGATTTACCTCTTCTGGTTCATCATACTTTTTAACTTCTATTGAATCTATCTTACTAAACTTTTTATTATTTTGATTTTTTTTAACCAAATCAATTGCTTTTCTTTCATCTATGTCTCCATACATAACTAAAATCATATTAGAAGGATGATAAAAAGTATTATAACACCTGTATAAATCTTCTTTTGTTATCTGGGATACGTTTTTCTTATCCCCTATCGTTCTATATTTATTAGGATTACTCTTAAGTACCAAATCAAACATCTCTTCATACATATACATATCTACGTTATCATCTGTCATATTTATTTCTTGATTAATTATTCCTTTTTCTTTTTCTACGTTTTGATCCGTAAAATAAGGCTTTTGAACAAAATCAACCAACTCTTCCAAGCACTCATAAAAATTATTTACCGTAGAAAAATAATAATTAGTAATTATATGGTTGGTATAAGCATTAACTTCTGCACCATACTTTTTAAACTTTTCAAATACTTTTTCATTATCTTCTGACTCAAATAGTTTATGCTCCAAAAAATGTGCAATTCCTTTAGGAAAAGTTACTATTTTATCCTCTCCAATTGGTTTAAATTCATTAACCGAAGAACCATAATTGGTAACAAAATAAGCACCTTTTTTAGCAAAACCAGTTTTTTTATAAACGTATACATTAAGTCCGTTGTTCAACTTTTCATGATAAATTACTTCATCTAAGTTCGACATTACAATTTTGTTCATAATATTACTCTCCTTTTAAAAAGTAACATATACTAGGTTTTACCTTAGCTGAAAATTCTTTCATATTATCTTTTGTTACTTTATTTATGTTTTCAATTATTTCGTCATTATCAGGAAGTTTAAATAATTTACCAGTATAATAAGTTCCTATGATGTTTAATATTCTATCTTGCGTTTCTAAAAGAGATGTTATAAGCGTTTCTTTAGCATGAGCCAACTCTTCTTCACTAACGTTTTTCATGCTATCTATAACTTCTAATGTTAAATCGTACGCTTTATTAAAGTTCTCTTTTTCAATTCCCATTATTACGAACATTAAAGCGTCATCTTTCTCAAGCCTTGCAAAGGAATAATACGAAAGTGAGTTTTCTTCTCTAATTACCGAAAATAATCTAGAAAAAGCACCACCACCTAATATAATTCTGTATAAAGGTGCTACATAATTAAGTTCAAAATCATTTACGTTTTTTAAATATAAAACCTGATTTATGATGTTTTGTGTTCCACTTCCTTGTTCTTCTATTATTTTCTTATTTTCTTTTTCATCATCGTTTTTTATTAATAATTCATCGTTAAAAGTTTTATTTTTCTTAATATTATTAGTTATCGTTTTTATAAAGTTACTATTAAAATCTATATCACCCGCTAAAACAAGTTCTACCTCACTATTATTTAACATATCCTGATAATCTTGATATAGACTTTCTGGGGTAACCTCATCTAGATACTTTATTTCACTCATAAAAGTATATGGCTTATCTTGATTCAAATTTTTTAAAACCATACGTTCAGCATAAGAACTTGAGTCTTCTTTTATCTTTTCCAATGTACTTTTTCTAGATTTTAAGATAATATCAAAGGTATCTTTATCAAAAGCATTATTTTTTACTAGTGGATTAAAAATAATTTCACAAAAAGTATCAACCACTTCATCTAGATTACCTTGTTTTGTATATTTATCTATTAGCGATGAAAAAGAAAAACTTGTTATCTCATAATTACCTACTCTTTGGGATGCTGATGAAAAATATGCATCATATTCTTCTAACGTTTTTTTATATAATTTCTCCGATGTATCATACTTCTTGCAAGATTCAATAAGCATGCTTCTTAGTATCCATCGCTCAGTTATCATTTTTCTTGTAACCTTAGTTTTGAAATATAACCTACCCGCTACTGACTTAAATTTATCTGTCTTTAGAATGGTTACCAAAACATTATTTATCTTCTTTTTTAAAACGTCCATTATATCACCTCTTAATTAGTATCTCTAATTACTAATAAAATTATAACATAGTTATTAAAAAAAATTATATATATTGAAAAAGAAGAACTATTCTTGTTCTTCTTCATCGGGTTTATCTTCGTATTTTACTAATACCTCACGCGGTTTAGAACCATTTGGTGGGCCTACTATTCCTCTTTCTTCTAATAAATCTATCATCCTAGCTGCTCTATTATATCCAAGTCGATACTTTCTTTGTAAAAGCGATGCACTTGTTTTACCACTTTTTATTACAAAATCAACTATTTCATTATACAAAGGATCATCATACTGATCATCTTTTGCATCATATGATGCCGAGGATGATCCTGCTGGCGCACTAGTTAAATTAGTAAACGCTTCATCATACTTAGCCTTTTGTTGTTTTATCGTATAATCAACGACCTTTTGAACCTCTTCTTCCGAAACAAACGAACCTTGTATTCTAGTTGGAGTGCTTTCTCCCATTGGTAAAAATAGCATATCACCTTTACCAATTAATTTTTCCGCACCAGTCATATCAAGGATGGTTCTTGAATCGATTGAAGACGAAACCGTAAAAGCAATACGTGATGGAATATTTGCCTTTACAACTCCCGTTATAACGTCCGTTGATGGTCTTTGCGTTGCAACAATCAAATGAATTCCCGCCGCACGAGCCATCTGGGTTATTCTCATTATTGAATCTTCAACCTCTTTTGCTGCAACAAGCATTAAATCTGCAAGCTCATCTATTAAAACAACTATGTAAGGTAGTTTTTTTGCGCTGGTATCACCAGCTTCTATCTTAGATTCCATTTTACGGTTATAGCCTTCTATGTTCTTAGTGCCAGTTTCACTTAAAAGATCGTAACGATGCTCCATTTCCTCAACTATTTTCTTTAGTACTATTGATGCTTTTTTAGGGTCGTTTACAACCGGGGCAAGTAAGTGTGGTGCACCATTATACATTGAAAGTTCAACCTTTTTAGGATCAACCATAACTAATTTTACTTCATCTGGTTTAGCCCTCATTAAAATTGAAGTGATAACTGAGTTAACACATACCGATTTACCTGAACCTGTAGCACCAGCGATTAAAAGGTGTGGTGTTTTATTAATCTCCATCCATCTTGGATTACCCATTATATCTTTACCTAATACGGCCAATAACTTACTATCTTCCTTATCCTTAGGAATAGCCGCTAAAACCTCTCTTAAAGAAACTGGCGTAGTAACCTTGTTTGGAATATCTATTCCTATGGTACTTTTACCTGGTATTGGAGCTTGTATTCTTACGTCCTTTGCAGCAAGAGCAAGTGCTATTTCTTTATTTAAACTAAGTATTTTACTAACCTTGGTACCAGATTTAACCTCAAGTTCATACTGGGTAACTGTTGGTCCAACATGAGCCTCCACTACTTTACCATGAATGTCAAAATCCATTAAAACCTGTTCCAAAAGTTTAATATTAGAAGATATACTTTCTTCATTAGCCTTAGTGTTTACTTTTTTAGGTACGTTAAGTAAAGACATTGGTGGTAACTTATATTCCCCGTTTTGAACTGGCTCTTCCTCTTCTTCTGGTTCTTCTAATGCGGTATGAGTTAAATCATTTACGCTTGATATAACAACTCTTTTATCTTTTGACTGCTCCTCCTCTTCATCAGAATCATCCTTATCGTCATCTGATTCTTCCTTATCCTTATTAAGCCATTTTTTTGGTGTAAAAAATAAAATGATTTTTCTAAGCGCAGAAGCTGGTGATAAATTAAAGATAAGCATCACACCAAATAATATTAAAGCCCAGCATATTATTTTTGAACCTAATACATCAAACGCCAAAACAAACAAGTAAGAAAATATTGCTCCTAATATTCCGCCACCTTGAATAAAATTGACATCATTAAAACCAGAAACTATATTTGCAATGGTATCTTGAAATACCGCTGAACCAATATTTGTATCATACATAATATACTTAACATGAGACATTGATAAAACAGCGATTGAAAGTAAATAAAATCCAATAAGTTTCTTTGTAAATAGTTTAGGCTTTTGTCTAAATAATAATACATATCCACCTACTATTAAAAAGAATACCAATCCCCAATTATAAAAAGCTCCAAATAAAAAGATTCCAAAATTACTAACCATTCTTCCAACAAACCCAGACCTTAAAAGCCCAAGAATAGTTAAAACTATATATAAAATCCCAAATATCTCTACAGGAATTTTTCCCTTTTTCTTACTAGAAGACGATGTTTTTTTCTTTGCCATCTAATGCACCCCACTATCATAAATTAATTATATCACGTAAAATTAAAGATGTAAATTTATGGATTAATCATTGTACAATAACTTTATATTGTTT
>CALVIH010000038.1 GCA_944329445.1 uncultured Bacilli bacterium
AGGTCCAGTTGCTCCAGTAGGTCCGGTTACACCTCTTGGTCCAGTAGGTCCGGTAGGACCAGTAGCACCTCTTGGACCGGTAGGACCAGTAGGTCCTGTACAATCATTTACCAAGCATTTGATAACCTCACATAAACAGTCATCTTTTTTGCATGGCTTTTTAATTATTTCGTTTAAGTTTAGATTTTCTATATCGTTGTTCATCTTTATTTTTTTCCTCCTTTCACTACCATAATATGTTGGTAACAAAAATGTGACCGAGCGAATATAATATAGGTTATAGCATGATGGTTATATAACATAGATAAGTTCGTTTTATTTAATTGACTTTTCATCATTAAACAAGTTAAAATAGGATTAGGAAAAAATATGGAGGTGCTAATATGTTAGAAGGTAAAATTGCCGTTGTAACTGGTGGAACAAGAGGAATTGGTTTTGCAACGGTTAAGAAGTTTTTAGAAAACAATGCTAAAGTAGTTCTTTTTGGTTCTAAAGAAGAAAGTGTAAAAAAAGCGGTAGAAGAATTAAAAAAGATTGATGATGGTTATGATGTTATCGGTTTTTATCCTAATTTAAATGATTTAAGTGAGTTAGAAAAGGTATTTAACGATATAAAAGAACGTTATGGAAAGATTGATATTTTGGTAAATAACGCTGGCATAAGTGCAAGAGATAGTATCTATGATTATAAGCAAGAAGATTTTAACAAGATTATTAACTTAAACGTTAACGCGGTATTCAACTGTACTAAAGCGGTTTGTAAAATCATGAAAGAGCAAGGCGGAGGTGTTATTTTAAACACTAGTTCAATGGTTAGTATATATGGTCAAGCAACAGGTTGTGGATATCCTGCTAGTAAGTTTGCCGTAAACGGCCTTACCAAGTCCTTGGCAAGAGAGCTAGGGCCTGATAACATTAGGGTAAACGCTGTTGCTCCAGGAGTTATTTATACCGACATGATGAAAGACGTACCAGAAGAACTAATAAAACCTGTTATTGCTGGAATACCACTTGGAAGAATAGGTCAGCCAGAAGATATTGCAAACGCATTTTTGTTTTTAGCAAGTGACATGGCAAGCTACGTAACCGGAGAGATTTTATCGGTTGATGGAGCGGCAAGGAGTTAAAAATGGATAAGAATGTTTTAAGAAATTTATCATATGGTGTTTACGTTGTAACAAGTAAAGATGATGATAGAGATGTAGGTTGTATTGCAAACAGCGTAATGCAAGTAACTTCAAACCCAATGACGGTTGCGGTAAGTATAAACCATGATAACTATACTAATCGTTGTATTAAAAAAATAAATAAGTTTGCTATTTCAATTTTAAAAGAAGATAGTGATGCAAAAATAGTCGGTGAGTTTGGGTTTAAATCGAGTCGTGATACTGATAAATTTATAAATACAAATTATAATATAGTAGATGATCTTGCGGTAATTAATGATTCTTGTGGATATTTTATTTGTAAAGTAATAGATCAAATGGAAACAAATACTCATACGGTGTTTTTAGCTGAAATAACAAATGCTGATGGTTATACTGATGATAATCCAATGACTTATAAATACTACCATGAAAAGTTAAAGGGAACATCTCCTAAAAATGCTCCAACTTATCAAGAAGAGCCTAAAAAAGAAGATACTTCTAGTAAAAAAACAGGAAAATGGCGTTGCAAGGTGTGTGGCTACATCTACGAAGGAGAAGAACTTCCTTCTGACTTTATATGTCCAATATGTGGAAGGCCCGCAAGTGATTTCGAAAGAATTGATTAACTAGCTTAATGCTAGTTTTTTTCGTGTTAAAATGTTATATTAATAAAGAGGTGATTCTTTAGATGTATGATGTTACTATAATAGGAGCCGGAGCATCAGGTGTTATGTGCGCATTAGCGTTAAAAGAAAAAAATAAGAGTTTAAAGGTGTTATTGCTTGAAAAAAATGATAAGTTAGGTAAAAAACTTTCAATAACAGGAAATGGTCGTTGTAACCTAGGAAATACAAATACCGATATTTCTAATTTTAATAGTGATTCAAACTTGAGTGATTTTAAGAATGTACTTGAAGTAGATAATTTTGACTTTTTAAACGTATTGGATAATACTGATGATATGGAAAGTTATTATGATTATTTAATACGTTGTGGGGTTTTAATAACAAAAGAAAAAGAGTATCTATATCCATACTCAATGCAGGCAATAACCGTTTGTAAGTCTTTTGAAAGATACTTAAATTACCTAAACGTAGCGGTAAAATATAGCTATGATGTTGTAAAAGTTACTAAAAATAAAGATGTTTTTATTATAAATGATGATATAAAAAGTAAGGTAGTTGTTGTTGCAACCGGCGGAAAATCATATCCAAAAACCGGCTCCACTGGTTTTGGTTATAACGTACTAAAAAGTTTTGGGCATACTATTACTGATTTATATCCTTCTTTAACTCATCTTAAAACTGATTATAAACACATTAAAGACTTACAAGGAGTAAGAGTAAATGCGGTAACTAGTTTAAGTGTTGATGGATGGATAGAAAAACAAGAAGAAGGTCAGGTTCAATTTACCCATGACGCATTATCTGGAATATGTATATTCAATTTATCAAGGGACGTTAAAAAATATTTAAATGAAAATAAAACAGTTAAGATAAAAATGGACTTGGTACCAGATTATAGCGGGTTAGAGTTACAAAGTTACATAGCAAGTTTTTCTTCGTACAAACTTCAAGATGCGCTATCTTGTATTATAAATAATAAACTTGCGGTAGCAATTGCAAAAGAATTAAAATACACTAACATGTTGGTAAAAGAATTAAATAAAAACGAACTTGATGGTGTGTGTTTTACGCTTAAGAATATGTATTTTAACATAACGGATACTGGTGATTTTAATACTGCTCAAATAACCAGTGGTGGTGTAAAGTTAGACGAGTTTACAAAAGGTTTAGAGTCGTCTAAGTGTAAAGGATTGTATGCGGTTGGTGAGGTATTAGACGTTGATGGTAAATGTGGCGGATATAACCTTTCTTGGGCATTTAATAGTGCTATAATAGCAGCAAATGATATTTTAAGAAGAGATCATGAAAAAAGTTAATATTTCAAAAAAATAATTGTGTGATAGAATATATGTTGATTTTTATAAAAATTGGTGATTTTTATGAGTAAAACAAAGCTTTTTATATCCGCGGCTTTTGATTTAAAGCATAAGGATTTTAATGAGCAAGAGGCTGTATATGCATTAAGGAATGATGTTAGGAGTAAGATTCTTGGCGATTCAAAAAACTTTTTAAATAAACCTAAGAAAAACAGGTGCTTATTAATTAATCCCGAAATTACATATGTTGGTGGTTTTTATTACTATGACGGCGTTAATACAAATACTTTTGAGGGTTGTAAAAATATTATTGATATACAATTAAAAGAACTGGATTCTGCTGATTTAGTGTTAGTTATTATAGATAGATATTCTGCTATTTCTACAATGTCAGAGTTATTATATGCAGCTTACAAAAATAAAGAAATAGTTATATTTGCAGACCCTAAAGTATGCAAGTTAGACATTAACTCCAAATATTGGTATGCAATAGAGATGTCAAGAACTTTTGATGATAATATTACGTTTATAAATTATCATGATATAAGTGAAATAACGGATTACTTAAGAAAATACAAAAAAACTAGTTTTAAAAAGCCTGGAAAAAAGAATACAGTTGCTAAAGAAAAAACAACAAAAAAGAATATTTTTATTTCTTGTCATTATGATTTTGAACATAAATACGTTAATAAGGAAAATATTGTTGTTCTAGTCCAGAATGATATTAGAAGTAAATTAGTTGGTGATGTAAGAAGTGCTACGTTTGAAAATGATGTAACTTACATAAAGAAAAACAAGAATTTAAAATATGTTGGGGGATTTTATTATTACTATTTAATTGGAGATAGAGATAATGATAATCTAAAAGAATATCAGATGAAATCTAACGCGATGATCTCTAAGATTAAACAATCTGATATAGTGTGCTCCATATTAAACAATTATGAAAGTTATGGTGTTGTAGCAGAATTTTTATATGCTAGTTTTTTAAAGAAAAAAGTTAACATATACTACTATAAACAAATTACTGATTTTAATAAAAATAAAGAATATTGGTTTCCAATTCTAATGGCATGCAAAATAAATCCAGATACAAACTACATAGAGGTAAAAAAAGAAAAAGATATTATAAAAAGCATAGAAAACATTAATAATGATTGTTTTATTTAAAAGAGTAAATACCCGTTTACAGGGTATTTTTTATTGCTTGTTTAATATTCTAATTGATAGTATAATAAAATTATAAAGAATAGGAGAAGTAACATGAGTAAAGAAAAGAGAAAAAAAAGAAAACTTAGTAAGAAAGCTAAAATAGTAATCGTTGTAATCTTGTTATTAATAATTGGTGTTTTAGTTTTCTTTTTGTTAACTGGTAAAGATCAGCCGGAGAAAAAGAAAACCAAAAAGAAAACAATCACGCAAGAGGAAGAACAAATAAAGATAGTTGATTTATCCTCGAATTCAAGACCATATGCCGTTATGATAAACAATAACAAAGCGGTATGGGGATATCAAGCAGGACTTCAAGATGCATACATAACGTATGAAATGATTGTAGAAGGTGGAATAACCAGAATGATGGCTTTATTTAGGGATAAGGATACGGCAAGGATTGCATCGGTAAGAAGTTCAAGACACTATTATTTGGATTACGTCTTAGAAAATGATGCTATATACGCGCATATTGGATGGAGTCCTAGGGCTCAAAGTGACATAAGTTCGCTTGGAATAGATAAGATAAACGCTGACAATAGTAGTGCATTTACTTGGGATAGTTCTTTAAGAAATATTGCAAGAGAGCATCGTGCGTATACTTCAATGGAAAAACTAAGGGCGGCTGCCGAGAAAAAAGGTTATAGAACAACAACAGATCAAGATCTTCTTTTGACTTATCAAGCAAAATCACTTGATTTATCAAACTATGACGGAGCGGTGCCAGCAAACACGGTTAGAATACCATATTCTACAAGTCATTTAACAAGTTATGGATATGATGTTGAAAACAAAGTTTATAAAAGATACCAAAATAATATGGAGCATAAGGATTATGTAACTGGTATGCAATATACCGCGAAAAACATAATTACGTATAAAGTACATAATTATACTTTAAACGATGGTTATTCTGGTGGTAGGCAAGATTTAAATAATATAGGTAGTGGAGAGGGATATTATATTTCAGAAGGATATGCAATTCCTATTACATGGGAAAAAACATTACGTTCTAGTCAAACCGTTTATAAAGTTAAAGCAACTGGTAAAGAACTAGTAGTTAATGATGGTAATACTTTTATCCAGATACAACCAGATAGTCAAACGTTAACAATAGAATAGTAAAAGCTAAAAGACATATAATTATTTAGGTGGTTATATGTCTTTTATTTATCTTTTTTTAGTTGGAATATTAATAGGTACGGGTATGATTGTTCCGGGGGTATCCGGAGGAGTTATTGCGGTTATTTTTGGAGTGTATAACAAAATGATTTATTCACTAACAAACTTATTTAAGGATTTTAAAAAGAACTTTATGTTTTTGGCCGTTTTAGGTACTGGTATTTTAGTAGGGGCCATTTGGTTTAGTAACATAATTCTTTTTTTATATGAAAGGCATGAAATAATCACCAAGTTTTCCTTCGTTGGTTTAATTCTTGGGGGAGTACCATTTTTATATAATGAAATTAAACTTAAGCAAAAGCAAAAAATAAACTATGTTTTAATAGTCTTAACTTTTGTGTTATCTCTTGCACTTTGGTATTTTTCAAATAATATCTTTAAAATTGATTTGGACAAGAATACCACCAGTCAAATACTTAACTTCTTTAACTTGTTTTTGGCAGGAATTATATATTCTGTTGGGAAAGTAATTCCAGGAATAAGTAGTTCTTTTCTTTTAATAATCATAGGGATGTATGAATACGTGCTTTCGGTAATGGCTCATCCTATAACCATAGGGTTAAGAGAATTAAATAAATTGTTTCCGTTTTTAATTGGTTTAAGTTTCGGGGTCGTAATACTTTTAAAAATAATTAATTATTTACTTAAGAATCATTTTGGTTCAGTATATAATATTATTATTGGATTCGTGATAGGATCAATACCGGCGCTTATTCCAGGTTTTGAAGTTACTATAGATTATTTGATAGGTGTGATTGTTTGCATATTTAGTTTTATTTTGGCATATAAATTATCAAAATAGAGCTAAAAATGCAAAAAAAATAACGTTGGTACTTGACAATGATGTGTTATTTTTAGTATACTTAAAGAGCTTTGAGCAAAAGCTTAAACGGTTCCGTGGTGTAGGGGTTAACACGTCTGCCTGTCACGCAGAAGATCGCGGGTTCAAATCTCGTCGGAACCGCCATTTTTTTATTTGGCTCTGTAGCTCAGTCGGTAGAGCACAGGACTGAAAATCCTGGTGTCGGCAGTTCGATCCTGCCCGGAGCCACCACTTAAGAAACACTTTCAACTAGAAATAGTTGTTTTTTTTTATTTTAGTGGTTTCAGGCATTATCTTAAATATATATTTCAAAAATAAAAAATGATATCTAATGGTATCATTTTTCTTTCTTTTTATTAGGATTTTTTTTAATACTTTTATTTGAGTTATTCTTTTTTAATTCTTCACGAATTTCTTTTAAAACGGTTAATTCTGTTTCAACCTGCTTTTTCTTTTCATCCTCGTCTTCTATCTTAGCAATATGAGAAAGTTTATTTACTAGTTTGACAAATATAAATACACAAAACGCAATTATTAAAAAATCTATTACGTTTTGAATAAACATTCCGTATGCTATTTTAGCACCACCAACTTTAATTGATAAATTACTAAAATCAACTCCGCCAATAATAACTCCAATGATTGGCATTAAGATATCATCAACTAATGACGAAACGATTTTTCCAAAGGCTCCACCAATGATAACGCCGACTGCTAAATCAACAACGTTTCCTTTTGAAATAAATTTCTTGAATTCTTTTAACACAATGTACCTCCTTAAAACAATTATACCATATCTTTGTAATATTAATTTTATTGTTTATTGTAACACTATCTTAAATAAATTCATAAAATAGTATTGAAAAATAGATTTGAAAGTGTTATAATTAGTGGCGTCGCAAGGGAAAACGAAACATAATATCTGACCCTTGGAGAGAAGAGTGATGATATGCGCTCGTAGCTCAGCTGGATAGAGCACTTGGCTACGAACCAAGGGGTCAGGGGTTCGAATCCCTTCGAGCGCGCC
>CALVIH010000039.1 GCA_944329445.1 uncultured Bacilli bacterium
GGATACTTAGTCTATGAAGCAGGAATGCTTGATCGGTGACGACCAATGCGCAAAATTTTTGATTTTGCTTTTGTTCTTTGATTTAAAAAAGTAATTATGATATCATACAAAGTATTAAAAAAGAGGGATTATGTTGAAACACTACGTTGATGAGGATTTGAATTGCTTTTTAGAAGAAAACGTTGCGGCTGTAATAGAACTTATAAAAAAGGCTCATATAAGTACGGCTAATTACTTTAAAGATAAAAAAATATATGATGACTTTATTTATTTTAACGCTAGTCATGTTTTTTTGAAAGGCTATTGTTATTACTTTGCAAAAACACTAAAAAGTGTATATAAAAATGCAAAATATGTTGTTACTGATAAAAACTATGCTCACATTAGCCACATTTTCGCCCTTATTAATGGAGAAGTGTATGATTTTTACGGAAAACACGACTTAAAAGATTATTACGTGTTAACCGATAATGATATAAAGTTTATTGAGCAAAATCATAGTCCAATAGATAGTAGGGTTTATTTTGTTTTTACCAATTATTTTAAAAAGTATGCTAATGAATACATAAGGTTAAATAGTGTGGTTATAAACGGTGGGAAAGATTGTATATAAAAAAACATCTATTTATTAATATAGATAGTTTTTTTTCATATTATTTAATGTATAACGAAAGGAATTAGATAATGAATAAAAAAGTAGTAATTTGCATATTTGCAATATTCATTTGTTTGGTTACGGCTCTTACGATTAATCCCAAGCAAAAGGTTGAAGAAACTTCCAGCGTAGAAGGAACGGTTCTAGAAGTATCAAAAAGTTATGTTAAAATCTCTGGTGATGGTAATATTATATACACTTTTATGATTGATGCTGCTGAGACGTTAGAAGTTGGTGATAACGTAAGGATAAAATATGATGGAGAACTTGATAAAAGTAAAGAAAATCAAAGTGCTAAAATACTGAGTTACACAACTTATGAACTTGATAATGAAATGCCTTCTTCGTGGGATGATAACGGAATGTTTAGTGAGTTTTACGAGATGGCATATACCAGGTTAAAAACGATGTCTACTGATGAGAAAATAGGGCAGATATTCTTGGTAAGAGTTCCTGAAGAAAATAAAATATCAGATTTAGAAAAGTATAAATTTGGAGGATATTTATTATTTGAAAGAGATTTTAAAGATAAAACCAAGGATGAAGTAATTAAAATGATTGATGAATTTCAAAACGCATCAAAGATACCACTTTTGATTGCAACTGATGAAGAAGGTGGTAAAGTAAGTAGAATTAGTAGTAACACCAATCTTGTTGATACACCATTTAAATCACCTTCTGAATTATATAAGGAAGGTGGTATGGAATTAATAAAACAAGACACCATTAATAAAACCGAAACGTTGGAGGATTTAGGAATAAACGTTAACTTAGCACCAGTTGTTGACGTTGCAACCGATCCAGACAGTTACATGTACGAGCGAACCATAAAAGAAGATACTGAAATAACAAGCGAATATGCTAAAACAGTAATCGATGCAAGTAAATCATCTAAAGTATCATACACTCTAAAGCATTTTCCAGGTTATGGGGATAACGCAGATACTCATGAGGGGTCTTCTACTGATAACAGAACTTACTCAGCTTTATTTGAAACTGACATACCACCTTTTAGAGCGGGTATAAAAGCAGGGGCAGAGGCAGTATTAGTTAGCCATAATACGGTCCCTGCACTTGATAAAGATAATCCTGCATCATTATCAGTAACCACTCATAACGT
Source organism: uncultured Bacilli bacterium (assembly GCA_944329445.1). GTDB lineage: Bacteria > Bacillota_I > Bacilli_A > RF39 > UBA660 > Aphodocola. Next base: position 1,776 of record CALVIH010000039.1, read on the forward strand.
ACTTAGAAACGACCTTAGTTTTACGGGTATTATAATTACTGATGATTTAGAAATGAAGGCCGTAAATGAAGAAGGTGTCATAGTAAAGGCTATTAAGGCAGGTAATGACTTACTGATTGTAACTGATTATGAAAGTGCGATAAGTGAAGTAAAAAATAATCTAGAAAATGGTAACTTAAACGAAACATTAATAGATAAAATGGCTTTTAGGGTTCTAGCATGGAAATATTATAAGGGATTAATGTATGATATAGAAAAATAAATGCATATTTCAATTTTCGACAGAATAATTGAATAGAAATCATCATAATGTATATTATGGTGATTTTTTATGGACATAATTGAAACAATAAATATAATTAATGAAACTTATGAAAGTATTTATGATGATTTTAAAAGTGATTATATGTATAGTTCGGCGGAACTTACTTTTACTAATGGTTTTTGTTTTGAATTTTATAATTTACTTAAAAGATTTTTTCCAAAAACAGAACTAGTAATGAGTGATGATAGATATCATTGCGCGGCATTAATCGATGGAGAAGTATATGATACGACCGGTCTTAGGGATGATTCATATCGTTTTCATGTTGCAACCGGCTGTGATATGGAGTACATTTTTAAATATTATGGATTTTTTTCAGGTGGATTAAAAGAAACTTTGATTAAAGAAGTTACTAAAAACGTTTTTAATAATAAAAAGATTTACGCAAAAACTTTAACAAAAAGAGTATAAATATAGTATAATTTAAAAGAGGTGTTTTAAATGTTTGAAAATAAGAAGATATTTATACTAGGCTTTGCAAGAAGTGGTTATGAGGCTGCAAAATTTTTAGTAAAACGTGGTAATGAAGTTTTAATAAATGATGGTAAACCAGAAGATAACATGGACCAAGAACGGTTAAATGAACTAAAGAAAATGGGGGTTAAGTTTTTCTTTGGATCTCATCCTGATGATTTATTGGATTACAGCTATGATTATTTAATAAAAAACCCTGGAGTTCCAATCCATCATAAATACGTTGAAAAAGCAGAAAAACTAGGTATTGAGGTAATTAACGAAGTTGAAATGGCTTATAGATTACTTCCTAAAGACGTTACTTTAATAGGAATAACAGGAACCAACGGGAAAACAACAACAACCAGTTTGATTTACGAAGTTATAAAAAGGTCAGGTAAAAGGTGTCACTTAGCGGGCAACATAGGTTATCCTTTATGCAGTTTTTTAGACAAGTTAAAAAAGGATGACATAATCGTCATGGAAACTTCGTGTCAGCAGTTAAATAACGTAAAAGAATTTAAACCACATATTGCTGTTATGACTAATTTATCAGAAGCGCACGTTGATTTTTTTGATAATAATTATCAGAAATATAAGGATGTTAAGACAAAAATATTTAAAAATCAAACGGAAAATGATGTTGCTATTCTAAATTTGGAAAACAAAGAAGTATTAAGTCAGACAAAGAATATTAAAGCTAAAAAACTTTATTTTTCAAGCATACAGAAAACCAATTGTTATTTAAAAAGCGGAATAATTTATTATGGTGAAGAAGAAGTTCTTGATACAAAGGATATGAAGATAGTAGGAACTCATAACGCCGAAAATGCGATGGCTGCGGTTTTAGTTGCTAAACAATTAGGTATAAAAAATGAAGTTATTAGCGATGCTATTTGTAATTTTGTTGGTGTTGAACATAGGTTGGAGTTTTGTGGAGAAGTAAATGGTGTTAGGTATTATAATGATACGGAAGCAACTAACGTTAAGTGTACCCAGATTGCTTTATCCTCGTTTAATAACCCAACAATAATAATACTAGGTGGGTTAGAACGTGGGCAAAATTTTAACGACCTAACCCCTTATATGAAGAACGTAAAAACTATAATTGCAATTGGTGAGTGTAGAAAAAGAGTAGAAGATTACGCCAAGAGTTTAAACATACCGGTATATACTCATGAGTTTTTAAAAGATGGATTTAAAAATATACCAAAAATAGTAAAAGAAGGAGACGTCGTGCTTCTTTCCCCGGCATCAGCATCATGGGATCAATATAAAGAGTGTGAAGTAAGAGGACAAGAATTTAAAGATTTAGTAAAAGAATTAAAATAAGTCAGTTGACTTATTTTTTTTATTGGATATAATATTTGCAACAAAAGGGGTGTTTTTTATGAATCCTGAAATATTAACTTGCGATAATAAAGATTTATTTAAAACGTACATGATCAATTATTATGTTAATAATATGAGATATAGTAAAATAAATCCAGATGAATACATGGATTATTATAATAAATTTATAGATGATACAATTGCTCTTTATTTATCAAGAAACCGTTCTATTAGTTTTAAAAAGTACATAAATATTCAAAATAGAAATAATAATATCGATTCAAAAATAAACGTAAAGAAAATAGATTATAGAGATTTATTTGAAAAAAGTAAAACTGATCATAATTCTAAATTATTATTAATTAATTATTTAACTAACAGGTATGAATTTACAATAAGATATTATAATTTAGGTAATCCTGATATTGAAGTAATAGTAAGAAAAGCCAAAGAAATGTTAAACAATAAAATACTTAATAGTACTTATGATGATTTTGATAAATTTAACATATCTATTAAAAACTACATGCCTTATATTTATCATAAGTTAAATATCCTTACAAATGCTTCGTTAAGAAATAGCAACATAAATTTAAAAATGAACAAGGATTCAAATAAATATGATTTAAATCACTATTTAAATTTGTATTTAAAAAACGTAGATAACTATGGTGGAATACTTTCAAAAAATGATTTAATCTTATATATAAAAACATTAGTAGAATTAAGATTAAAAAATTTTTTAGATGGAAAAAAAGATTCGTCTTTTGATAATTATCTAGGGATTAGTATGAAAAGACTAAGAGATGATTTAAAAGATGATGAAAAAACATTAATTAAGTTTTATAAGTTAACGAATAAGAGAAAAAAAGAATTATTTATTTTTTTTCATTATAAATATGATTATTTAGTAAAACGTACATTAAAAGAAAATAATTTTTATACACCTTGCAGAGAGTATTTTTATAAGAACAAATTAAGTGTTTGTTTTGAAAATTATGTTAGTAATTATCCAAACGTGTTTATGCCATTAGAAAAACAGGTTAGTAATTATATAAATAAGCTTATAAAGGAAGAATTAAAAGATAACTTGGTATTTGACTTAGAACTTGCTAGAAATGGTGATGAAGAAGATAAAAAAATACAAAAAGAAATTTTACTAGAAAAATATAGTTATATAAAAAAATCTTTAATGGATGAATTTACGTTTTATGATACTAAAGATAGTGTTTTTAAATACGTGGATGATACTTATGATACTGTTGTTAATGGATATTTAAACGGAATAAGTAATAGACAAGCTGGTTCGTATATTAAAAGCGTATTAAAAGAATACATACTAAGATATTCAAACAGGTTAGAGAAAAAAGAATATTTAAAAAAGATACTCGAAATAGTAATTTCTAAAGAAAAAGTTTTTAATGCATATTTAGAAAGTCATAATTTAAGTGATGAAGAAGAGTTAAAGTTGGACGAGTATTTAGATGTTGTTACCAATAATTATATAGAAAACGGGCTATATGATGATGACCATGATGTTTTCTTTGCTAAACTATTAATAAATTACGATGGTAAAGTTTTTGCTAAAAGGGGGATTTGTAATGAAAATAGAAAAATTAGTATTAGACGCTAAAAAAACAAAAGACAACAAGTTGATAAATCAAATAATAAATTATTATGAACCCTTATTTTGTTACAATGTATCACGACATTATGGAAAAGGATATGATGAAAAGGCCAAGAATATTTTACCAACCTTAATAAATTATTATTTTGAAAAAGGACTAAAAGATAAATTAAGTGGTTTTTTAAGAAAAAAATCTAAAACAGTTTTTAATTGTAAAAAGAATTTTGATCAGATTATGCATGGTGAGAACAGTAATTCCATAAAATTACATTACGAAAATAAATTATACAAAGTATTATGTAAGAAATGTAATACGATGATACTTAGTGATAAACAGTTAAAGGCTTTAGCAGCTTCAATTACAAAAAACTCTTATGATAATTATTTAAAAACTGATAAGCAAACAACGGTATCTAATTATTTTAATATCGCTATTACTAGAAAAATTGATTTATATAAAAATGAAGAAAAGATGTTATTAGACTATGTTATTAGAATTGGTGTTACCCCAAGAATAAAAGTATACTTTTATTCTAAATACATGCATGTATTTAATGAGTTTGATACTTTATCTTTAGAAGATTATCAAAGAGTTGTTGATAACGCTCTTGAAAATTATGAATCATTACATTCTGTTCTTGAGCAAAATATAAGAAATGGATTGAACGCTAAAAAAGATGAAGAAAAGATAAACGGATTAAGCGCTTTAAAAGAGGTTCAAGCTGGTAATTATGAAAACGTTGATAAAGTAAAGACATATTATTCATATATAATCGATTTAGTGTTTAATAACTTTAAGGATAAAGTAATCGTTTCAGAAGATATTTTAAAACAAGAATTAACAACAAAATATGATGATTATTTTAACGCTGCTATAAATTCAATGAAAAAAGGAAATAACATAAGTCTTCAAAGATATATTAACACTAGGTTAAGTGATTATGTAAGGAGAAAGAAAAGTTGTTTTAACGTTGTATATGTTGATGCAGAAGAAAAAGAAAAAAACATAAAAGATAATATAAAAATAGTTGATAAGTATGCCATTAAATATGCTGGAACTTATCCACTTGATAAAATGATAAACAATTTAACAAGTGTTTATTATTCGTCAGCAGAAGAGTATTATACAAAAACAAGAAAATGTTTCTTTGATGAGTTTGTTAAAGGAAGGCTTAGACAAGAAGCTAAATTGTTAAGTGTAATTTACAAAGACGATTCTGAGGATAAATTAACCAAAAACTTAAAATAATAGTAATTAAAATATCCTATAAAATAGGATGTTTTTAATTTATATTTGTGATATAATTTGTAGTTAGAAATGGGTGATTATTATGTTAAAACCAAATTTTAATGAAGCAAAGAAAAGAACCAAGGAAGATATAAAGGTTTTGAGAAACGAATATGTC
>CALVIH010000040.1 GCA_944329445.1 uncultured Bacilli bacterium
ATTTTTCGTGGTGTAATAGCAAGAAAACATGTACCGATGGATTAACGAGTGAAGGAAAAGAATGGTTACAGAAACATAATGATATATTGATATTTCCAGATAACGTAACAACGATAAAAGATTGTCAAGCATCGAGCAATGATTGCAATAATTTTTCTGGTATAAATATTTCTTCTTTAATAGTAACTAGTAGTGTTTCTGTTAGTGCTAATTTTAGTAATTCTACAATAAATGTTGTTAGAATAGATGGCGGGAATCTTTCTAATTCAGTATTTAAAAATACAAACATAAAAAAATTTACAATTGGAAATGCAAGTAAAATAAGCGTTGGTGAACATACTTTTTCTGGTTCCATTATTCAAGATTTTACAATAGAAACCGGTACGTTTTCATGGTACGGATTTCAATATGGAAAAATAGGTACATTGACCATTGGTGCGGGAGTAACTAATTTAGGATCTAATACTTTTCAAGGAACAGAAATTGATACAATAATATTAAAGGCCAATATATCAAGATCTGATGTTAATAATCAAACTTTTAGAAGTTCTAGTTATGGTACTACATTAATAATAGATGAAAATGTAACAAAATTACCAAAAAATTTATTTGGTAATACCATAAATGATTATAATGGATATGTACATTGGTTTGATTTGAAAGACGTGATAGTTAAAGGAGATAAAACGAGATTTAGTAAACAGGATTTATATAATTTTGGTTTAAGATGGGATCAAATACCAGATGATATAGGTAATCCCGATGTTGAGTCAAGTTATAATTTACATATTGCAAGATCTACTTTAAGATGGGGTGCCGCTAAAAATTCTGCAGAGGAATTTGCTAAGCAAAAAAGCTGGTTTATAATAGACGAAGATAAATGATTATTTCTAAAAAAAACAATTTGTTCATCGTAAAATATTAAAAGTGGTTTTTAACTGCTTTTTTCTTTTTCACAGCAATTTAAAACCTTGACCGAAGAAGTTATATTATGCTATTATCAACGTAGAGGAAAGATAGCTATGAAAAAGAACGATAAAGGATTTACCCTAATAGAGTTACTGGCAGTAATAGTGGTACTTGCAATAATAATGGTAATAGCAACGATGGCAGTAAACAGACAAATAAAAAAGGCAAGAAAAGGCGCTAACGAAATAAATAAAGAGGTAATAGTAAAAGCAGCAAAAACGTGTTTGGTAGAAAATGCTCAAGAAGATTGTGACACGATAGAAGAACTTCAAGAAAAAGGATACTTAGAAGATTTTGAAGATCCATGGACGGGAGAAAGTGAAAATTTAGATGATAGTTATACAATAACGATAAATGAAGATGGAACCAATGCAAAGGTAATATACTTTGGAGAAGGAATAACAGAGGAGAACGAAACACCACCAGAGGAATATTTTTCGTGGTGTAATAATGAGCATACATGTACCGATGGATTAACGAGTGATGGTAAAGAATGGTTACAGAAACATGATGACATATTAATAATTCCAGGTAACGTAACAACGATAAAAGATTGTCAAGCATCAAGTAGTGATTGTACTGACTTTTCTGGTATTAATATAGAAGCCTTGGTCGTAACAAAGAACGTTAATATTTCAGCACATTTTAAAAATTCAACGATAAACACCATCAGAATAGATGGTGGAAAACTTACGGATGAGACTTTTGGTAGCAATACAAATTATAAATTTTATAATAGTAAAATAAAAAAGATGATACTAGCAAACGCATCTGATTTTACAATTGGACAATATACTTTTAGAGATTCTAGTATTGATTATTTTGAAATAAAATCAGGATCTGTGGGGTGGCAAGCACTTCAAAATATTAAGATTGGTACTTTGGTTATTGGAGAAAATGTTACAAAACTTAGTGGTAATGCGTTTACTGGATCTGATATTAATACTTTAATTATTAAATCAAATAACCTTAAGTCTAATTCGAAAGATCAAGCTTTTAGGAGTTCGCAGAATGGAACTAATGTTATTATCGAATCAAACGTTACAAAGTTACCAGAAAAATTATTTGCAAACACGGTTACTTCGTATGGTAATTTTGTAAGGGAAATTAAAATAGATAATGTTGAAATAAGAGGGGATAAAACAAGGTTTTCTAAAAAAGATTTATATAATGCTGGCTTAAGATGGGATAATATTCCTGAAGACATAGGTGACCCTAATGATGAAGAAAGTTTTAATTTATATTTAAGTGAAAGTGATTTTGCTGAGAGCGGAAGGTATTGTGGACCAGTTAAAAAAGCTAGGGAGTACGCAAAAACTCATAGCTGGCTAAAGGTTGATGAATCTATATGTGTTAATTAAAAAATAGTGACGTTTCACTATTTTTTAATTTTCTCATAAAATACTTTGGTGATACTTATGGAAAATCCTATTCATTTTATAGAAAAAATAAAATGTTCTTTAGAAGAAGTTTTGATTGATGAAGAAATTAATTATCTAGGTGAGAATGCTGGTGATATATTGAATGTATATAGTGCTGATTTTTGTGAAATAATGCTTAAACGATATCCAGGAGCAACCATAATGATGCATAAATCATTTAGAAAGTGTGGAATAATGATTCAGGGTGTTATATATGATTCATATGGAATTGATGTTTCAAAAAATTATTTTGTTGCTGGTACAGAGGACGTAAATTTTATTCAAAAAAGTTTCAAGCAGTTATCTGATGATGTAATTGGGAAATTAACCTCCAAGGTTTTTGGTGATGAAAAAGATTCTTCTCTTGTCTTTTCCCTTAGAAAAAATAGGGAAGGCTTAACTTAAATACTTACTGTTAAAAAGCAAGTTCATAAGCGTATGGCCTTGCTTTTTTCTTGACTCTTTTGGTTTTATTATGCTATTATATATTAGTAATAATAGGAGGATAGGAAAGTGGAAAAAGAAAGAAGAATAAAGACTTTGAGTTTAGTTGCGTTAATAGTAGCAGTATTAGGTTTAACGGTAGCGTTTGCGTCACTTTCCCAAACTTTAACAATAAATGGGACGGCGTCAGTTGATGCGGCAACCTGGGATATTCACTTTGCAAACTTAAGTGAAGCCGTTGTAACGGGAGATGCTTACGTTACAACCGATCCTACGATCGAAGCCGGATCAGACGGCAAAGCAAATACGGTTATTGGTGATTATGAACTCGTTTTAACAAAACCGGGTGATTCAATTAGCTATACGTTCGACGTTACTAATGCTGGTACGATAGACGCAAGTTTATCAAAACTAACAAAAGCGCTAACACCTACTTGTTCATCTAATGCTAGCGTTGATGAAGATGCTACGATAGTGTGTGATGGGTTAACGTATACTTTAACGTATACTGATGGCGGTCAAACAGTATCACAAGGTGATGCGCTAAATAAAGGTGAAACCAAAAATATGACCTTAAAACTAGCTTATGATAGTGATAAACTTCCAAGTGATGATGTTACAATTTCTGACTTAGGAATAACTTTAAACTACGTACAAAAATAGCTCTATAAAAGCAAACAAGGAAGAGGTAATTTCTTCCTTGGATTACTATTTGAATACAAAAGTATTAAAAAGTGGTGATTAGATGAAAAAGGGATATAACAAAATACTTATTTTAGAAATAATTCTTTTGATTTTTTTGATATTTAATAGTTTTGTATTCAAAATGGCAAACGTGTATGTAGTAACCGCTTTGTTAGTTCCTTTTCTTATATTAACGATTGTGTTAATGGGATTTGAAAAGGAAAACTTCCGGAATAAAAAAGACGTTTTGTTAAACATAATAATATGTTTATTAATCTATTATTTTGTAACTTATTTTCTAGGATTGTTCACTGGATTTATAAGAACAAGTTATAGTTTAAGCTTTATTAACATCATAAAAAATATATTTCCGGTAATATTACTTATAGTGGTTAGTGAATTATTAAGGTATGAGTTATTTACGAAGTCAAAAGGGAACATCCCATGCTTTGCCATTGGATACGTTGTGTTTGTGTTAATAGATGTTAATTTATCAGTTCATATGTATGATGTTACCAGTTATTTAGGTTTAACTAAGATGATTTGCTTGGTTGTGTTTCCAAGCGTTACAAAAAACATATTATTAATTTATTTAACACAAAAAGTTGGTTATTCAAACGCGATAGTATACCGCTTGCTAACCGACCTAAGTACTTATTTATTACCTATTTTTCCTGATTTTGGTGAATATATAAACGTGTTGTTAAAAACCGTTTTACCAGTTGCTATTATGGCAAGACTTAATAACATGTTTAATTATTACGAATTAAGAAAAATAAAATCTTCAAAGTATAATCGTAGGAAATTAATTATATATACTTTTATAACCATTGCACTTTTTGTTATTGTTACGTTAACAAGTGGTTTGTTTACTTATCAAGCATTAACAATTGGCTCTGGTTCAATGTCTCCAAAAATAGAAAAAGGTGATATAGTAATTTTAAAAAAGGTAAAAAAATCTGAACTTAAAACGATAAATAAGGGTGATGTTCTAGTTTATAATCATGATGATAAAATAATTGTTCACCGGGTAGTAGAAATACTAAATGCTAACGGGCAAACAAGTTTTATTACAAAGGGTGATAATAACGATACAAAAGATTCTTGGGTTATAAAAGAAGATGAGGTTATCGGAACAGTTAAATTGAAAATAAAGTACCTTGGAATGCCAACGGTTGCTTTAAATGAGTTATTGAATAAATAGAGGTGATAAAATGGCTAAGGAGAAAAATAAAAACAACAGATACAAAAACAGATATAGGTACAGGCATAGAAAAAACAATTCTAAAAAAAGTGTTGACATAGAAAAAAATACTAACAACGTAATTATTAATGAAACAACAAAAGATGAAAACGTTAATACGACTGAATTAACGGATGTCATTGATAAATTGTTTGAGGAAAGCGAGGTATTTGCTAGGGAAAACAATGAGCCTGAAAATATAACTACTATTGAGAAAACATCTCAAAGTGAGTTAGAGGCCAGTGAAAAAAAGAATAACCATGATAATTATGAAGATTCGCCTAAAGAAGATATTTCATATGTTGATAATAAAAACATTGATAGTGATACAGGGACGGAAATAGTACCTTTTGAAAATACACCCGTAGATGAACTTGAAACTGATAACAAAGAAAACAACTACGATGATTTTGAAAAAACTAGTTTAGATGTTTTTAACATTGATAAAGTTGAAGGCGAAGAAGAAAATAATTTTGAGACCGCAAACATTAATAATCGTGAAGAAGATGATCTTTATGAGGCTGAAACAAATAGAGATTTCTCCAATGACATTGAAACTACGTCTCAAAATAACAATGATGTATCAGATGTTTTTGCTTCTCGTGATGAAATTGATGTGGAAAATGACAAAAATGCCAATCAACTTAACGTAGAAGAACCGAAGACTTATAAAAACAAGATGTATATAAGTTATAATACAAGACTTATTATAAATTTAATTGCAATTTTTGTATTTGTCGTATTAGCAATAGCTTTATTTGTTTCAAGTGTTACAATAAAGGCTAGAAGTAGTATTTTATATAGACAAACAAGTAACTTAGACTACAAAGTATTTTTAAAACAAAATGATTATTATAACGAACCATATTTACAAAAGAACATGCAGTACATTGCAAGTTTAATTGATAACATAGACGTAACGTTTAATTATAATTTTAATGTCAATCAAAACATAGATTATAAATACACTTATTATGTTCAAGCTGACGTAGCGGTAACTAGTTCGGAAGATAAAACAAAAGTTATTTATTCAAAAACTGATAAATTAACCGAGCCTGATACCATAATAAAAGATAATTCAAATGGTTTTAATATAAGTCAGAACATTAAAATAAATTATGCTGAATACAATGATTTGGTAAAGGCTTTTAAGAGTTCTTATGCGATTAACGCCGATAGTAACTTGGTACTTAGTTTGCTTGTGGAAATAGAAGATGAAAAGGGTAACAAAATTAAATCTTTTGACAAAGACGCGATGAAGTTAACGATTCCTTTAACCGAACAGATGATAGATATATCGATGGACTATAATGAAATAAACAATAGTGATAATGTTAACATATACAAAGATTTTAACATATCGAATAAATTAACCCTTGTACTTTCAATTATTTCATTGGTAGTGGCATTAGTTTTCATTACTAAATTGATGATATTTTTAAAAAAGACATCTGCAAAAAAGACAATATATGACGTAACTTTATCTAAGATATTAAGAGAATATGATAGAGTGATTGTAAATTCTAAAAAGATTGTTGATTTAAACGAAGACGTTGTTGACGTAAATAGTTTTAACGAGTTGTTAGACGTAAGGGATAACCTTGAAAAACCTATAATTTTCTCAGAAGTACATAAGGGGCAAAAGAGTATCTTCATCGTTAAAACACCAAATGAAACATATAGATACGTACTTAAATTAGTGGATTTACAAAAGGAACAAGAAAAATGATAAAACGAGGAAAAAAAGAAAAGATAAAAAAGAATATAAAGGAAAAAACAGATTTGATTTTATTTCTTCTTTTTTGCGCTTTTACCCTTTCTTTAACCGTAGGATATGCAGCGATAAACCAAGATTTAAAAATAAGTGGAGAAGCAACGTTCAGAGTAGAAGAAGACAT
>CALVIH010000041.1 GCA_944329445.1 uncultured Bacilli bacterium
GAAGGATTAGCCTTGGTAGAACAAAATGATAAATTTGGTTTTATAAATAAAGAAGGAAAAGAAGTAGTAAAACCAAAATATGACTTTGTAGGCGATTTTCATGAAGGATTAGCCTTGGTAGAACAAAATGATAAATTTGGTTTTATAAATAAAGAAGGAAAAGAAGTAGTAAAACCAAAGTATTATGATGTTGGTGATTTTGAAAAAGGTTTAGCCCGGGTAGAAAGATATGACTATTACGGATTAATAGATAAAGACGGTAATGAAATAACTGATATTTGTTTTGAAGATATTAGGATAAGTGAAGGTGTAATAATTTTTAATGAAGAGTATATTGTTCCAATAGAAAATTTAAAATTAATTTATGTATGTTTATTAAAAATAAAAAATGATACTCGTCGTATGGAATTTGATAGTAAAGAAAAAAGAGATGAATATTCAAAAATTTTAAATTCATATATAGGTGGAAGAGAAGTAAGAATGGAATCTGAAGTTAACGAGAAAAAAAGAAAACTTGAACCATTAATTAAGAAATTAGAGGAAGATATTTTATCTATAGAAAATAGTTATTGTGAAGATATAGAAAAGGCAATAGAAGATTATTATAAAAGTTATAAGATGCAATAATAAAACATGTTACATCTTTTTCTTTTGACTAAAATTATCATTAATTATATAATTTATTTTAGAAAGAAGGTAAATGATGGATTTAAAAAATAGTAAATATATAATATTAGAAATAATACCAACTAGCACGGATCCTAAAAAAGGAGATGTAGCGCAGTTATCTGCTCTTAAAATAGATGGTATAAAATTAATAGATAGATTTGATTATAGATTAGATAAATCAAAAATAAAAATACCTTATATACTTAAAATGACTGATTATGATAATGAGTCTTTTAAGTATGTTAAAACAACTAAAAATCTATTAAGTAATTTTAAGAAGTTTATTGGTGATTTACCACTTCTAATAATAGATAATAGTTACACAAGAAATTATTTAGGTGATTTTAATAATGATATTCATTCTGTTTTTGAATTTTTAAATTTAGAAGTTAGTGATGATGTTTTTGATAGACTTATGAATAAGTATGGACTAGAGCCTAGCAATTATTTAGTTGATTTGCTTTATGAAGCTTTAATAAAGGAGCTTTAGTATGAAAATAGAAAAAGTAAAAACTGGATATTTAGAAGAAAATTGTTATGTTATAAGTGTTAATGATGAGTGCTTAATAATAGATCCAGGTGATGAATTTTTAAAAATAAAAAAATTAATTAACAATAAAAAAGTATTTGGAGTTTTAATAACGCATTATCATTTTGATCATATAGGAGCATTAGAAGAAATTAAAAATGAATATAATGTACCTGTCATTGATTATAAAAGTAACGTAGCTCAAAAAATAGGACCATTTAACTTTGAAATAATAAAAACGCCTGGTCATAAAGAAGATGCAGTAACATACTATTTTAAAGATGATAAAGTAATGTTTGTTGGTGACTTTATTTTTCAAGGTTCTATTGGTAGGTGTGACTTAGAAGGCGGAAACTTTGAAGATATGAAAAAAAGTATTAAAAACATAAAAAAATATGATGAAGATATAATACTATATCCTGGTCATGGCAATTCTACAACTTTAAAAAATGAAATGGAAAGTAATTCGTATATGGAAGGTGATTTTAATGAGTAAAAAAGTAGTTATATTAGGTGGAGGAACTGGTACTTCTACGTTAGTTAGAGGTTTAAAAAAATTTCCAGTTGACATATCAGTTGTCGTATCGGTTTGTGATGATGGTAGATCAACAGGTAAGTTAAGAAAAGAATTTGACATTCCTGCAGTTGGAGATTTAAGACAAGTTTTAGCAGCTTTATCTGAAACGGAACCATTATTTGAAAAGCTTCTTAACTATCGTTTTGAAACAAATAATGATTTAAATGGTCATGCAGTTGGTAATTTACTTCTTGCGGCATTATGTAATATTACTGGAAATATGTCTGATGGATTAGAGTCTTTATCTAAAGTACTAAATTTAAAAGGTAAGGTTTTACCTTTAACTGAAGATAACGTTATTTTAATGGGAAAAATGAAGGATGGTAGTATAATAGAAGGTGAACACAATATTACAGATTCTGAAAAAACTATAAAAGATGTTTTTTATAAAGAAAATCCTAAAGTTAATCCAGAAGTTATCAAAGATATAAAAAATGCAGATATGATAATTCTTAGTATGGGAAGTTTATATACTAGTATTATTTGTAATTTAGTATGTGATGATGTTGTTAAAGCAATAGATGAATCTAAGGGTAAAATACTTTACGTATGTAACATGTTTACACAACCTGGAGAAACAGATGGTTTTACAGTTTCTGATCATGTAAATGAATTAAATAATCATTTAGGAAAAAGAAAAATTGATACCGTTATTATAAATGATGGAAAGATACCTAAAAAATTCATTGAAAAATATCATCGTGAGGAAGAAAAAGATCCGGTTATAATTGATAAAGAAAACATAAATAAAATGAATGTTAGAATAATAAAGGATGATTTTATTAAACTTAGAGATAAAGGGTTAAAGCATGATGCTATAAAATTATCTTTAAGGATTTTTGAAGAATTAATAAAAGAGTGCTAGAGATAGTGCTTTTTTTGTCGTTTTATAGTATTATATATATCAAAGAAGGTGGTTTCGTGCATGCGATTAGTGATTATTATCCAGAAGTTAAAACGTTTAACATAAGCAGTTTTGAGGAGTTAAAAAAAGTCCTTCATTTTAATAAGGATGAATTGGATTTAATGGAAAAAGCATACGAAAAAGCTGAGAAATTTCATAGTAAATACAACCCTCCCAGAAAAGCAGGAGAACCTTACATAACACATCCTTTATCAGTTGCTTATATTTTAGCTAAATTTGGTGCGGATTGTAACACAATTTGTGCAGGTTTACTTCATGACGTGGTGGAGGATACCCCATGCACCTTAGAAGAACTAGCAAATGAATTTAACGAAGACATTGCTCAAATAGTTGACGTAGTAACGAAAATCAATAATAAAGATGATATAAATGGTTCGAAAGATGCAACTCATAGAAAAATACTTGAAGGTGTTAGAAAGTATGGTATAAATGGGTTAAGGGCAATATTAGTTAAATTAGCGGACAGAATACATAACATTCAAACTCTTAACGTTTTTAATGAGTCAAAAAGAATAGATATCGCAAACGAAACCATGAGTATTTATGTCCCGCTAGCAAGAAGATATGGAATATATGAAGTAAAAGATTTTCTAAGCGATTCAGCGTTTTATTATTTAGAACCACTAAAATTTGAAGAGTATTACAACCTAAGGCAAATGATAAAGAGAAACTCAAAAGATATATGTGATGAATTATACGCTTTGGTTAAAGACGAATTATCTAATAAAATAGTAAATATAGATTACATATACAAAGTAAAAAATCTTTATGGAATTTATAAGCAGGTTAAACGAGGAAAACAAATAGATGAAATAGATGACCTAGTTGGTATGAAATTTATTGTTCCGGAGCAAAGTGATTGTTATACCACATTAGGGGCGGTACATAAAAATGCAAAACCAATCGGAAGAAACATGGTGGATTATATTGCCAGCCCTAAACCTAACGGATATCAAAGTTTGAACACTTTAGTTAATTATGAGCATACTAACGTACAAGCTAGAATAAGAACTAAAGATATGGAACAAAATAACCGATTAGGTATTTTATCCAAACAAAATCCCGCAACCGATTTAATGCTAAAACAGATGAAACGTGATTTGGATAAAATTAGTGGTGATAATATTTCAAATAAAGCGTTTGTTGATGCTGTTGAAAAAAACATTTTAAGGCCAGAAATAGGAGTTATTGCACCAACTGGTAAAGTGATTACTATTAATGATGGAGATACTGCTTATGATTACGCACTTAAAATGAAATTATTAGAGGATTCTGTTATCGATAGGGTATACGTAAATGGCAACGTCGTTGATTCCGATGTAATACTTTGTGAAGGGGACAATATATTTATATTGACCAAACCAAGAAAGGGAGCATAAGATGAAAAAGTTGAGGAAAGATTATGTATTTGTTTTTATTTTATTGATTATTTTTGTACTTCTTACGGCTTTTGTTTTGCAAGGTAAGATGGATATTGTTGATGAGATTTTTTTTAAGGGAGTTATTAAAATAGAAAATAAACCTCTTACTAGTGTCTTGCGTATTATTACTGACCTTGCATCAACAATTGGAATCATAACACTACTTGTAGTAACAGGATCAATATTTTTAAAGCACAAGGCACTTTCTGATTTTAAATACGTTGTAATAAACGTATTTTCTGGAGTTGTTTTGGTAACGATTTTAAAAAACGTAGTGGGAAGAATAAGACCTGCTTGGAAATGGATTGAGCAAGGAGGTTTTAGTTATCCATCGGGACATACTATATCGGCGTTTATGCTTTATGGAACACTTATGTTATTGGTGTATAAAAAAGTGCATGGTAAGTTAAGAAAACCACTTCTTATAGGCTTTTCACTAGTAATATTTTTAACTGGTTTTAGTAGAATATACTTTGGAGCTCACTATTTAACTGATGTTTTAGCAAGCTTAATTTTAGGATGCATAATACTTATAATATCTAATATGTTTATGAACAAGGAGTTTAACAATGATAAAAATAAAAATAGAAAAGCCGTTCAAACTAAATGATACAGTAACGTGTGGTCAAATCTTTAGATTTTTTAAACAAGATGATGGTAGTTTTGATATTATATTAAAAGATCGAGTAATAAACGTATACATGGATGGTGATTTGTTATGCGTAAGTTCAAGCGATGAAAACGATCTAGAGCGTGTAATAAGAAATTATTTTGACTTGGATAATGATTATTCGGTTATGAATAGTTTTTTAATTAAACATGATGCTAAACTTACTGATGCGGTTTTGTTTTCGAATGGCCTTACTATGATAAAACAAGATCCATTTGAAACGGTTATGGAATACATAATATCCGCGAATAATGGTGTTCCACAAATAGCAAATGCCTTAAATAATATTGCGGTAAAATATGGTAAAAAAGTAACGTTTAATAATAAAGAGTATTACCTTTTTCCCGAGTATAAAGATTTAAAAGATGTAAGTGAGGAAGGTTATAGATCATGCAAGGTAGGATTTAGGGATAAGTATTTAAAATCAATGGTAGATAAATTAAATAATAAAGAAATTAATTTGAATCAGTTTTATGATCTTGATACTAAGGATGCTTTAAATAAATTCATGGAAAACGCGGGTATTGGTCCTAAGGTTGCTTCTTGTATTCTTTTGTTTGCGTATCAGAAATACGACGTATTTCCAATCGATACCTGGGTAAAAAAAGTTATGAAAAGAGATTATAACATTGAAGGAGAAAAAAATATAAGAGCATTTGCTTCTAAAACCTATGGTAAGTATAGTGGTATAGCAATACAATATTTATTTAATTATGGTAGAAATAAAGAAAAATAAATAAGATTATTTTTCTTTTTTTTAAGGGAATTTAAAAAGTTATGAAGAAAGATAAAAGTGAAAGGAGGTAAAATGAATGTTTTACATGAAAATCTAAACATAAAGAGTTTGATATATGAAGTGCGTGGAAAACAAGTAATGCTAGATAGTGATTTGGCATATTTGTATGGTTGTGCAAACGGAACCAAAGACATAAATAAAGCTGTAAAAAGAAATATTGAAAGGTTTCCTAGTAATTTTTATTTTCAGTTAACTAAAGAAGAATATGAAAAAATAAAGTTTAAAGAATTGAGGTTCCAAAATGGAACCTCAAAAATAAAAACTAGAGGAGGTAGGCAATATATACCTTATGTATTTACCGAGCAAGGAGTTGCAATGCTATCAAGTGTACTTAGAACAAAAGAAGCTGCAAAGGTAAGCGTTGATATAATGAATGCATTTGTTTATATGAGAAGGTTTATAAATGAAAATAAAGATATATTAGCAAAGAAGAAAGTAAATGTTGTGGTACTTTTAATAACAGATGAAAATAAAAGCAGATTAACAAATATTGATATTAACAAATTTAATAGTGAGTATCCTACTTTACGTATAAAATACACAAATATATTTCACGATAGGTTTATTATATTAGACAAGAAAGAATTATATCACATAGGTTCATCATTAAAAGACTTAGGAAAGAAAGTATTTGCAATATCAAAAATAGAAGATAATGACTATTTAGACTTGTTACTTGATAGAATGAAAACAATATAAAGTTATTGTACAATGATTAATCCATAAATTTACATCTTTAATTTTACGTGATATAATTAATTTATG
>CALVIH010000042.1 GCA_944329445.1 uncultured Bacilli bacterium
AAATGGGCTTGTAGCTCAGCTGGTTAGAGCGCACGCCTGATAAGCGTGAGGTCGATGGTTCAAGTCCATTCAGGCCCACCATTTTATATTTATAAACTGGCGCGTTGGTGAAGTGGTTTAACACACCGCCCTTTCACGGCGGCATTCATGGGTTCAAATCCCATACGCGTCACCATGTTGAATAAAAAAGTCTTTCTGATATGAAAGGCTTTTTATTTTCTTTTAAAGAAAGCATATATCACACTAGGTTTTGAATGGACTTGTTATCGTAATTTAATATTAATGCCACACCTAGCATATAACTAAGAAGTGATGATCCTCCGTAACTTATAAATGGAAGGGTTATACCTGTGATTGGTAAAAGGCCAATGTTCATGCCTATGTTTTGTATTTGTTGATATAAAATCATCGTTACAAATCCAATTATTATGTATTTATGCATTCTGTCGTTTGTTTCATTTGCGTATTTTAATAATCCGTAATCAAATAAAACTATTAATCCTATTAGGATAAATGTTCCTATTAAACCAAAGTTACTTGAAAAAACCGAAAAAATAAAATCGGTATGAGACTCTGGAATGTATATTGGTGTATTTCCAACCCCAAAGCCAAAAGCACCGGCTGCTTTTATTGCGGCAAGTGCGTTAGTAAGTTGCATACCGCTCTTGTTAGACCAGTCTAGTAACCTGTCTATCCGGTAAAAAAATGAAGTGCCAAACACGTTAATAAAAGTATCTTGAAAATTAAAATAGAAATATAAAAATGATCCTGCTAAAATGATGATAAGTGCTATTAATACGAAAAAGATACTTTTTTTAATTCCATAAATAAATAGCATTACGAAGGTGATTAAAAAATATATCATAACCATTCCCGTATCTGGTTCCATGAATGTTAGAACACTTGGAATTAAAGTTATTACCAATATTATTAAAAATAGTCTAATGTCACTTCCAAGGGTACTTACGGGATATTTTTTGCTGTGTAACTCGAACGTTTTTGCGTTAACTAAAATTAAAATTAGTTTCATGAACTCACTCGGTTGAAATGATCCAACCCCTGGAATTATAAACCAACATTTAGACCCGTTAACTTCAGTTCCGAAAATTAGTAATAAAAAAAGTAAAACGTTACCAATAATATATAATATAAAAGCGAAGTCTGTTATTCGTTTTAATCTTTTGTTCATGGTTAAAATTATTATTCCAAAACCTATTAGATACCATAGAACTTGTTTTGTTACTATACTATTTGAAGATGATATGTTTGATGCACTATAAATTGATAGTATGCTTATAATAAAAAAGGCTATTAGCGGAATAATAATATCATACCTTGCTTTGTTTTTTTTCATATTTTTTCACCACCTTATGGAATTTTAAACTATTTCTTTCATAAAATTTTATGGGAGGATGGTTATGAAAGACAAATTTCCGGAAATTTATAAAAACAAAATTGAAAATCTAAAATCGAAAATCCAAAATGATTTTTATTATCATGCAGATGCTAAAACGAACGAAGACAAGAAAAGAAATGATGATGAATCACAAGTCAGAAATAGAGAGGAACCCGATCGTATATCACTTATGAAAAAGATTAATAATATTTTTAAAAGACCTGATTATGTTTATCAAGCTGATGTTAATATTATGTACAAAAATGGTGAAAATATAGAAGAAAAGATAGTCGGTGTAAAAGATAATTATTTAATTAGTAAAGATGGAAGTAGGATATACATAGACAATATTTCTGATATAAAATAAAAGACCACTTTATGTGGCCTTTTTTAAACACCTTCTACGAAAGTATCCGCTAAGCACTTAATTGTGCAACAGCAATCTGTATTTACAGTGAAAAATGAGTTAGTAGCTGTATAAGTTGCTGTTCCGGTATTATAAGTTAATACTCTTAAGGTTGCGCAACAACCATCAACTTTTTCAACCCTGAATATATTTGAAGTCGTGGTTTCTCCTGGTGTGTTTGATACTGGCATTGCAAGAGCAGTACCGTTACAAGTGTACAAGGTTACTGGTCTTGTGTTAAAGTCAACCGATGAGTTAGGACCAAAGAAAGCTCTTGTACAGGTTTCTAAGCAGGTATCTCCTGGACATACTTCGCTTTGAAGAATGTTTATAACTTTTAATATTTCAGCGATACAGTTGCATTTTGAACTTGAGTTAGAATCATTACACATAATATTCACCCTTTCTATCTTTTTCATTAGTAGCATATTCAAAAATCGTTAAATAGTGCAAGTCAAACGTCCTAGGATATTTTATTTAGTGATAAAAACTTATTCTTGCAATTTTATTAATCTTGTTATATAATTCGAAGTAGGTGATGATATGTTAAAATACATTATTATAATAGTAGTTTTAATAATAATTGCTTTGGTAGTAATTAAAGCTAGTAAACCAGATTTTAAATATGAGGCTAATAAGTTGGTTGAGTATTTGGGTGGTATAAAAAATATTACCAACATGGAGGTTAGCGTATCAAGATTTAAAGTAACGTTAAAGGATCCATCCAAGGTAAATAAGGAAGGTATCCAAAAACTTGGGGCAAGAGGCATTGTTGAAATCGACAATACGGTGAAAATAATCTTCCAAGATGATGCTAAAAAATTAAAAAAGTATATTGAACAGTTAAATGAAGAGTAAAATATACAAAAACTAAAAAAATACTACAAATTTCGACAAAATACGGCACGGATAGAGTGTATAATCTCTGATATGGAAGGTGGGATTATCATGATAGCTTCCGTGCTTTTAAATTTAATATATTTATTTTTTCCATTATTTTGCTATTTTATTTATTTGGTTTACAGTAAGGTAGTGGATGAGAAAGAAAAGTTAATATTTTTGGATTTGGCTTTGTTTAGTAGTTATTATTTTTGTGCCAGGTTTGGTAATTTACCATTAATAACTAGTTTTTTAATTAATGTCCCAATTTTATTAGCTTTATATAAAAAAAGAATGTTTCCCGCGATAACCTTATCGGTTGCGGCGGCGTTATTTTTATCAGATGCATACCAAACTAGCACATACGCATTCTTACTTCAATATTTCGTAATAATTATTCTTAGTTTGTTTAGTAAAGTTAAAGTAAAAAATATATTTACGATATGTAAAGTTTTATTTGGTGTAGTAATAGCGTTTTTAATGCCTAATGATATAATTAACGTAAGTATGTTGGGATATGGGATATTGTTATGGGTTATAATGTACTTAGTTTTTTGTATGGTTATTTTATTTTATGATAAAGTGGAGACAATTGTTAAGATGTATAGTTCTCTAGAAGAAATTACAAAAGAAAAAAAAATGTATGAATCATTGTTTAAGATTACTCATGAAATAAAAAATCCCCTTGCGGTATGTAAAGGGTACTTAGATATGTTTGACGTTAATAATCCTGCTAAGGCAAATAAATACGCTGGCATAATAAATCAGGAAATTGACAGAACTCTTTTGCTGTTAAAAGACTTTTCTAACGTCTCAAAATTAAAAGTGGAAAAAAGTGAAATGGATGTATGTTTGCTTTTAGAGGATGTTTGTGATGAAGCAGAATTGATTTTAAAAAGTAACATTGATTTTAAATGTGATATTAATGGGGAAGAGGTCCTTATAACTGGTGATTATAACCGTCTTAAGCAAGTATTAATAAACGTTATAAAAAATGCCAAGGAAGCTATTAATAGTTCTGGAACGATAGAGTTAAAGGGTAAAAAAGTTCGTGATAAATACGTTATAACGGTAAAAGATGATGGTGTTGGTATGGATAAAGAAACTGCTAAGAAAATTGGAACGGCGTTTTATACCACCAAGAAAAATGGTACTGGACTGGGTGTATGCTTTTCAAAAGAAATAATCGAAAAACATAATGGTACAATGCAGTATTTTTCAAAGTATAAAAACGGAACAATGGTTAAAATTACGTTACCAATTAATAAAGCATCTACTTAGTTTGTAGATGCTTTATTAATCCTATATAAATACATTGTAGGATGATTGAACAACCTAATATTTATTTTGCTTGTTCCCATTCCAGGGTTTATGAAAAGCTTGGTATTACCAACTTTTTGATAACTTTTGTTATACTTGCTTTTTATTATTAAGTCTTTTATCTTTATTATGTTTACTTGTCCGTTATGAGTATGTCCTGCTAGGGCCATGTCAAAGTTATGTTCTTTTACCTCGTCGAAGTCATCAGGGTTATGTATTACAAGTATTTTGAATGATGGTACGTTATCATTATTTTCAAAGTATGTTTTTGAACCGTTTTTATCAATTAATAAAATTGGTTTATTATCAGAACCATATACACTTTGTGGATTATTATCAAGGTTTATAAAACCTGATAAATTAAGAACCATCGTAGCGTCTTCAAAATCTTCTTCACCAACCACGTAATATTTTCCAAGCTCTGCATTTATTTTGCTTAGCTCTTTTTTTAAGAACTCTTTTTCACTTTCTGTAATTTCGTATTTCTCGTTTATTAAGTCTCCGGAAAAAACAACTATATCCGGTTTTGTTTCATTAGCTTTTGTAACGATTTTTTTAATGTCGTTTTTATTCATTGTGGAACCATAATGTAAGTCTGATATATGTAGTATTTTAAGTCCATCCATGGCGGTTGATATTTTACTAGTTGTTATTTTATATTCTTTTACAAAGATTCCCTTAGGACCAATTATAAAGGCGTAAATTATAATGATTAATATAATTATAAACAGTTTTACTTGCCATCGTAATTTTCTTTTCTTTTTCTTTTCTACCTTTTCTTCTTTTGCCATTTTAACCTCCGATTATTTGAATGATAACCAAGATTGTGTTATGTAACATATGGACTATTATTGGTAGTGTTATATTGTTTGTTTTGGTTAAAAGGTATGCGAAACAACAACCCATGGCACCATATGGTATAACGTATAAGAAGTCCAATGCACTACTATAACTACCTAGCACGTGAAGAAGTCCAAAACCTAATCCGCTTACCAAAATAAACAGCCATTTAAACCTTATTAGTCCGTATAGTGATCTCCTAAATACCATTTCTTCAAAAATAGGTGCTACTATAGAACAAGTAAATAGCATGTATAGTGGAGCTATTTTTATACTTTGTCTAACTAACGCCTCGTTTTGAGATACTTCTTGCTTTAGAATCAAACTTATTAATATTGATGATACAGTCATTATAAAACAACCGGCAATCCAGCAGTTAAGTGACGTTAACGTTCTATCAACAAAGTTTTTCTTTAAATCTTTAAGTCCTTTTATAATTTCTTTTTTAAACATTAGAATTAATATTACTACGTACATTAAATCTGTTATTGTAAATAACCATATTCTAGGTGTTCTTGGTATTTTACTTACGTTTATTCCAAATGAAGATATTAAAGCTATTATAAAATTGCTTTGGTAAAGTAAATAAAGCAAAATTACCACTAAAAACTTATAATTTTTCTTGAACCATTTTTTAATTGCTGTTTTAATTTCATCGATTGCTTGGTAAATCATTTCTTGTTTTCACCTCTATTTTAAATTATAACAAAAATACTCACATTGTAAAACGTCTAAATCAAAATGTGTAAAATTTGACTTTTAATTGTTTTTAAATATAATATATGTACTAAAAAAAGGGGGGAAAATGGTGTGAATACTAAATATAATAACACTAAGTACGAAAGTAAAGTTACAATTTCAAGAAGAAAATATAATGAACAAAGGATAACCGAAAATCTAAAACTTAGAATATTATTTTTTAATAAAAATAAAAGAGCTCCTAAAAGAAGTGAAGATAAAGAAGAGCAAAGGTTATATAATTTTTATAGAAGAATAGACTTATCAAAGTATGATAATATAGATGAAAGCTTAATTTTAAAAAACAAAGAAATCGATGAATATGATTTATTACATAAAGATTTTTATAAAAAGCAAAAGATGATAGCAACCAAACAAAAATATATATCCAGGGTTATTAAAGACTATTATAATTTTTATTTAGAAAACGGAAGGTTTGCTTCGGATCATAATTATAAAACTAAAGAAGAAAAAAGTATAAGTAAAAATTATAACGGAATCGTTTGTTTTAAAGCGTATTATAATAAAGAACACCTTTGTTACATTAATATTATTAATAATATTAAGCAAAGTAAAAGAAAAATAAATAACCTTTTAAAAATAAAAAGGTATATTAATTTCTGT
>CALVIH010000043.1 GCA_944329445.1 uncultured Bacilli bacterium
ATACATTCTAAACTTATATGATTTATACAATATTACCACCTTCTTACTTTTAATTGGTACTTACTATATTATCATACATATGTTCGGTTGCATATACTATATTTTTCTGGTATATATTTTTTAACACACTTTCCTAGTATATAAAAAAGAAGTTAATAAGCCTCCTTTAATAATTTGTTTGCTAAATAGAATATCCTTTTGATAAATTATATGTTTCTCTTAAACACTTTTCTAAATCATCAGCTTCTATTTTATCTATAATTCTTTGATAAGTCATAACGTATAAAAATAAGTCCATACTAATTTCTTTTTCATCACAAAAGCTTGAAATAACTCTTAAAATCTTTTTTCTTGAAAATATGTAATCACCTATCTTATATTGTAATTCATTAATTTTATAATTTTCTTCTAGATATTTTATTATTGGTAAGTTATATATCTTAGGAACAATTTTATCAGGTTCATCCACTAATATTTTTTCGTCATATAAAGTTCTTTTTTTAACGTTCAATCCAGTTAAGTTAGAAACTTGTATAACATCCTTATAATTAATCGCTGCTTCTACTATCTCAGGCAATAAATATTCTGAGTCCTTTACATGTCTAGTTATCTTTTTATGCTTAATTTTATTATTATATATTACTATTGGTAAACTCTTTGGTTTTGATAAGGTGGATAGATGACTTAGTATGTAATCTTTTAAATCAAGTTCTATAAATTGATCTAAAAGCGTTATAATATACGGAGAATAAAGAGTCATAGAACCATTTATGTCATTGGCACTTATGCCATATAAACCAAGCATGTTTTCCCTTTTCATAAGTTTTACAACCGGAAGTTTTAATATGCTTTTCATACCATTAAAGCTACTATTATAAAAAGGAAATTTTTCTAAATATTTTGCAGTTTCAAATATTTCTGATGAATTAGGTTCGTATTCTTCATTAGATGATTCATCATTTGAATTGGAACTTTCACTATTATCTTTTATGTCTAATATACTACTTTTATCTTTCCCAAAAAAGTTTGCCCGATGCGATTTATCAATCCAAAAGTTATGTATTTTTAAAGTTGCTATCAAACTATATTTTTTATCATTAATTATTTTTTTATATGCTTCTTTAATGGTGTTTACCGAAGTACCTAACACAAGGATTTTTGTTAGGATGTCATCACTGAATTTAAGGTCTAAAATTTTAATAGTCTCAAGAATTTTATTTAAAGTTAATAACCTATAATTAGCTGAAATTAAAAGTAAATCGTGCTTGCTATCAACACTATAACCATAATCTTCAAGTAATTTTCTTATCTCTTCATAACTTGCTGGCATATACTCTTTAATTGCTTTTCTATTATACCTTTCAATCGATGAAAATAATCTTAATTTGTAGTTGTCATCAATTTGCTTATCCATCAATATAAAATCAACCAGTGCGGTGTCACTAATAATCATATCATTTTCTAATTTATTTTTTAGTTCCTCAAGCCACATTTTATGAAGAACTAAATCCTCATTTTCCAATTCCTTTTGCTTAACGACCTTAAATAATTTTTCATACCTTTTATATAATAAATCCACTTTACCAACCATCGCATCAACACAATTTAATAAGTAGGAATAATTTTTAGAAACAAACGAAGGGTCATGTCTAGATAAAGCTTTTATATAATCAATAAACAAACCTAAAGTATCATCATTAAAAATCTTATACTTTTCATTTATCTTTTTTAATAAGTTTCTATTTTTGTTTAACTTATCTACCTCTTCAGGTCCTAGTTTATCCTGCACGTCCATTAATATATTTAAAAAGTTTTCTAAGTCCTTCAACTCTGAAAATTCTTCAATCTGTAATTTCTTTGATACTAATCTTATTTTATAATCTATATATTTAATTATCGTTTCTTTCATTTTGTATCTCCCTGTATCATTTTTTTAACACTATCTATTTGTTGCTGTTCCGCGTTATAAATTCGATTTGTTTTGTGAAACAAATCATCCCACTTACTTGAGGTCAAAACTATATAATCATCTTGAGAAAGCATTATAAACGAAACATAAGTAATTCCTTGCTGAACATAGTAACAATTTGGAATTTTAGGGAAATTTTTTTTAGACTGGGTACTATAAATACCTTTTTTTATTTTGTCAATTATCATTTCGACATTTTTAACATAATTAGTTGTATCTCTGTTTTCTTGTAAATCTTGCTTAATATATGTTTTATTAGTTTTATCATCATAAATAAAATGAAGTTTTATATTAAGATTTGTTTTTATTTCGTTAGCATCAGTGTAGTTTAATTCTTTTTTTCTTATGTCTAATAAGGTTTTACAATTGTCACATAGATTCTTTAATTCGTTTAATTTATCAAATAATTCACTTTCTGTATATTTTGTTTCATTTTGTTTAATA
The DNA here is from genome assembly GCA_944329445.1 of uncultured Bacilli bacterium. Classification (GTDB taxonomy): domain Bacteria; phylum Bacillota_I; class Bacilli_A; order RF39; family UBA660; genus Aphodocola. The sequence continues at coordinate 2,414 of CALVIH010000043.1, forward strand.
TAAGTACTTATATTTGAAATATTTATTAATAAATATTTCAAAACCAACTCATCATCATTAATATCTTTTCTTGTCTTATCAAAGTCTTCTATTAAAATATCATGATAAGCCAGTGACATATTTTTATCAAGCTCTTCATAACTAGTTAATTCGTTAAGAAAAGATTCGGCATTTCTTAATAAGTCTTTAGCAAAAGCGCTTTTTTCCTTAGCAAATACATGTCTTTTGCGTCTTCTTTCTTCTTTTGCCATTTTATCATTTAAAATTTGTTCTTCTTTTTTCACTAACGCAGAGTCAATTTCTTTTGTTTTATTTGAATATACCATCATGTTTTGTTTAATTACGTAAGCGTTAAACTCTACTATTTCCTCGCTTGATAAACCCAACCTTTTAAGCATTAAATTAAAATCTTTTTCTATTATAACTGCCTTTTGACCAACGTAATCTAACAGCATTAGTCTTTCGTCAAGAGTATAATAGTACTTTTCTTTTATTTCCTCTAAATGCTTTAATATTGCTCTTAAAACTTCCAAAAGTTTTATTTTTTTTCTATTAGCTTTAGCATCAAGTCTTGAACTTAATTTGACATAGTCCATTTTTGATAGTTCTTTTGTAATTTCATTAAAAGAGGATAATAATTTTTTATCTGCGACAAATTTTTGCACCGCTGTTTTTATAGAAACATTATTAATAAAGTTAGCATACAAAAAATCATCCTTTTTAAAATAATCATTTATCATGTTTTCTAATTTACTAATATCATTATTACGTTGAATTAGTAAGTTATTATAATCAACCAGCCTCTTTTTTAAATCACTTAGATATTTTTCCATAATTAGACCCTTTTTTTAACCTTTCCATTTTTTCTCTTAACATTTTAATTCTTTTATCTTTTAAATCATCATCTTTAATATATTCATTATTTTCATATCTTAAAATATCCTTTTCATTAACAATAAAAGGTATTTCTTTTTTATTAACGTTTATTTTCTCTTTGGTTTCTAAATCTTCTAAAACCACTATGTCGTTTTCTATTTTATCAACACTATATTTCATATTATTAACCTATCCATTTGTATTAGTACTTTCTGTTGTAATGATTAAATCACTACCATTACTCGTAAATATAATAGTATTATCTTCGTCAGTTCTATAAACCTTAATGTTTCTTTTATTGAACTTTTCTAACGTGTTTAAAGAAGGATGATTATAAGAATTATTCTTACCAACCGATATGACCGCATATTCTGGATTAACCGCGTCTATGAATTCGTTAGTAGAACTGTAATCTGATCCATGATGAGCAACTTTTAAAACGTCACTTTTTATATTAGCATTACTTTCTAAAAGTTCTTCTTCCACGTTACTTGTTGCATCACCAGTAAACAAAAACGAATTGTCTCCATAAGTAAGCTTTAAAACAACGGAAGCATCATTTAAATCTCCACCTTCCTCGCCAACATAAATAATTTTAACATCAGCACTTCCCAAATCATAACTACTTCCTTCTTTAGGTACCAAATAAGTTAAATTATTATTTGAAAGAGCAGTTAAAACGTCCTCAAAAGTTTTAGTAGTTGATAAAACATCTGGCATCATATAAGTCTCTATATCAAAATTATTTATAATATCATCCATCCCACCAATATGGTCTTCATGTGGATGCGTTCCTACCACATAATCTAATTGTTCCACGCCAAGCTCTTTTAAATAAGAAACGATAAGTGCACCATCTTCATTATTTCCTGCATCTATAAGCATGTTATTGTTACCAGCTCTTATTAAAATCGAATCTGCTTGCCCAACATCTAAAAAGTACACCATTAATTCTTCACCCGAGTTTACTTCTACAACTTCTTCTTCGCCAGCGTTAATAACTGATGCGGTACTATTTTTTATATCATCTAATGCATTGGTTCCAAAAATTATGTAAAATACCACTGCCATTCCTATTAATATATTAATTATGTTCTTCTTTTTCATAACTACCATCCTATAGTAATATATTATCATTTTTTTTATATTTTTGCATTAAAAAAACCGAAATATTATTCGGCTTCTTTTTTAATAACTTCTTTTCCTTTGTAATTACCGCATTCTGGGCATACTCTATGTGGTCTAATCATTTCTCCACATTTAGGACATTTTACTGTTCCGTTAGCTTCAATTTTATAGTGAGTACGACGCATTCTTTTTCTTGTCTTACTAACTTTTCTGAATGGAACTGCAAATAATTGGATATCCAACTTTAACATATTCTCACTCCTTCCTTACTCTTTAATGTAATCTTTTAACTTTGCAAGTCTTGGATCAACCTTTTCCTCGTTAGTCTCTTCCGTAATAAGACGCCATCCATCACCCTCTATTGGTTCATCTTTAGCGTCAGGCGCAAGAACTCTTAAAGGAACATCCACTAATATATTTTGCCATACAATTGGAAAAATTTCAAGACTATTTTGAATAATTTCTAACGAATTATCATTATTTTCATCAATTATCTCATCTATATGAATAACAAAAGGATAATTAACATCTTTTAACGTTCTACAACAAGGAAGTACCATTTCTCCAGTAATGTTAATATCTAGTTCGTAGTTTTCTTCATTATTTGATACAAAACCATTAACTTTTACCGGTGATATTCTTCTTATATCAGTATTTTCTAACATTTCAGAAGGTATAATTATCTCACCTTGAACCGGGATCCTATGTAAATTATTAAAAATCAATTTTGTTAAATCTATTTTCATTTAAAATCACCCCTGGTTAGCTAATTATACTATCTTTTAGAAATTGATGCAAGCCCTATTAAAATTTATGTTATAATATTGATGCTTAGGAGGAATTATGAAATATCTATTTGTTATCGCAATGGAAAAAGAAGCCAAAGATATAATTAAACACTATGGGCTAAATAAAATTGATAATAATTATTATCAATTTGACAACATAAGTCTTGTTGTCACTGACATTTCAAGAAACGGAGTTACAAGCTCACTCGTAGATTTAATTTATAAACATAAATTAAATTATAAGGATTACACAATGATTAACATCGGTATGACCGGATCAAATAATTTACCAGTAGGAAGTGTATTTTTAGTAGATAAAAGCTATGGTTATAACTTCGATTTAACGCCTTTTGGGGACCCTTTATACCAAGCTCCTTACTCTCCATATAAGATGGACGAAATAAAAGGTGTAAAAAAGATAAACTGCTATACATCAGATGGTTTTGTATTAAAAACAAACATAAAAGATGATGCATTATTCGATATGGAACTAAATAGTATAATAACTTTTCCATTTAAAAAGAAATATAGTATAAAAGTCGTTTCTGATTCACTTAATAATAAAACTTATAGTAATTTTAAATTTGATAATGAACTACCAAAAGTATATGCAATAATTGATCAAATCATAACTGAATAATTGTATTCAGTTTTTTATTTTGCTAAGTAACAAATCTAAATAGTCATTGTCTTCTATTTTTGATATTGCAAATACCTTCTTTCCTAAGTCTTTTAATGATGAACCTATGTGATATAATTCTTTGTCATCAATAATTATAAATCTATCATGAAATATATTAGTATACTTTATACATAAAGTGGGATACTCACTATTAAATTTGTTAATATCAGTATTTGTTAATCTACTTTTATTTTCATTCGTTATTAAAAGTATAGTTACATTTACTTTCTTCTTTGCTAATATATCAAGTGTTACTTTATCTACGTAATTATCTA
>CALVIH010000044.1 GCA_944329445.1 uncultured Bacilli bacterium
AAAACATATAATAAATTTTTTAATATTCCTATACCAGGTGTTTATAAAATAAAAGGGAAGGTAGAAAAAAGATTTTCCAAATTACAAATCGTGTTATATGACGTAGAAAGATGTGATTAGTAAAATGACGTTTTTAAAAATTATGTTTAAAAGTTTAAAAGATAAATTATTTTACGTTTTATTATTTTTGATTTTTAGTGTTTTAAGTATGTATTTTTTAACTTATATACCAGTTATTATTAGTTATGGAATTAATCATTTGCTTGAAAATAACGATAGTATATACATAATTGATTTATTAACTAAAAACATAAACGATATTAGAATTTATTTATTAGTGATATGTATTATTTTGCTTATGGTTCAAGGACTTGTATGTTTATTTAATTATTTTAAATCTAGGTTTAAAGATAAATTTATTCAAAACTTTCAATATAATTTAAAGCACAGTTTATTTAATCATATACAAGAATTAACCTATACATCTTTTTATAATAATTCGGTTGCGGATTTAGTTCAAAAAGCATCAACTGACATAAACAAGGTTGTAAGTTTTATAGATAAACAATTAATATTTTTTGTTGATTTAATTCTTCTTATTATATTTGTTGGTTTTAGACTGTTTAAAGTTCATTATTCTTTTTTGATTTTAATTGCGATAATCGCTTTACTAATTGTCATTAGAAGTATATGGTATTTTAAAAAATGCTCACCCTTCTTAAATAAAATAATAGATATTTCTAATGAAATGTATCAAACGTTAGAAGACAATTATAGAAACATTAACTTTGTTAAGTTAAATAACTTAGAAGAAGGAGTAATTAGCGATTTTGATAAAATCGTAAAAGAAAACAAAAAATATAACAGACTAAAATATTTGTATGATGATAAGTATTATGCCTTTGTTATGTGTATGTCCATGCTTAACCGTCCGTTAAATTTTATACTAGGTGGTATTCTTCTTTATTTTGGAGAAATAACTTTACCTGCTATGCTTGTTATATTTGATTACTCTAGTAAAATAATTAATGAATTTAGTGAATTTCATCACGTATTAGAAGAACTTAATGACTTTATAATATCTTATAGAAGACTCAATAATTTAGTTTGCTTAACGACTGAGGATGATAAAATTAAGTTTGTTAAGCTTAATGATTATAACGTTGTGTTTGAAAACGTAACGATAAAATTAAAAGATAAGGTGTTATTAAAAGATCTTAATTTTACTATTAATGAAAATGATAAGATTTTTATCGTTGGTAAAACTGGTACTGGTAAAACAATTCTTCTTAAAACATTGATAGGGTTTTATGATTATGAGGGAAGTATAAAAATCGGCGGTGTAGAACTAAGTAAAATGAACAAAAAGAACATAAGAGAATATGTTTGTATGATCTTACAGGATTCATATATTTATAGTAAAACGATAAGGGATAACATAAAGGTACTTGATCAGTATTTACCTGATTCTAAGATGGTAAATTTATCTAAAGAATTTATGTTACATGATGACGTTATGTCATTAGAAGACGGTTATAATACAAAACTTGGAACTCGTGGCATAAAATTATCTAAGGGTCAAAATCAAAGGTTAATACTTACTAGGAGTTTTGTAAAACCAAAGGAAATAATGATTTTTGATGATTCTTTTTCTGCGATTGACAATAAAAACAAAAAAGAAATACTTAAAGACTTACTTTATAAAAAAGATAATTTTACAAAGGTAATAGTTTCGTATGACATATCAATAGCACCTTTATTTGATAAGGTTTTATACATAGAAAATAAAAAGATAATTTGTGATACCCATGATAACTTACTTAAAAACAATTCAAGTTATAAAAAGATATATGAAATTGGAATGGATAAAGTAGGTGATGCCTATGAATAAAAAAGAAAATATAAAAAAATTATTTAACTTTGCAGGAAATGGTAAAAAAATAAAATTTTGGTATTTATTTAGGTTACTACCTAGTATTTTAGTTTTTACAGGGCCGTTATTGACCACGTTAATACTCGATAAATATTTCCCACAGGATAATTTAAAAATGGTTTTCTTCTGTTCGTTTATTTATATTGTTTTAGTTGTTTTAAGAACGGTGCAAATTTTTGTTTATAATCAAGCAAGAGCGGATTTAATGATAGATGAAGATAAGAACATAAAAAATAAATTTTTCAAAAACATAATAAAAACTAAATCAAAATATACTAACAGTTATCACGTTGGAGAATTAATATCATTAAATACCACGGAGTCAAAAAGTGCATCACTTTTGTTTCCATGGTCTTACATGAGAATATATCCCATACAGTATAAGAATATTATTTATACGTTAATTATAATGTTTTTTATGGACTGGAAATTATCTTTAATCGTTGTACCAATATTTTTTATTAGTTATTTTATCCTTAAACCTTTATATAATAAAAATAGAAAAATAATAAGTAAATTGCAGGATATAAGACTCGAATTATCTTCAAAGACAAACGAATTTGTAAATAGTTATTCTACTAATAAATCACTTAGGATTGAAGAGGCTAATCTTAATGAAATAGATGAATTACTAAAAGAAACAACTAAAGAGGTTTTAAAATATAATAGACTAATATATATACATAAATATTTATTTAGTTTTATAAGTTTTATTTCTACGTTAATTATCGTTTATGTTTGTGGACTTAACATAGCATCTGGCATTAGTTTGCTTGCCCTTGTTATATTGTTTAGAAACTACATATCGGATTTAGATAATGATATGAATGTTATTGTAGAATTTAAAAACGAAGCCAACACAAACTATAATGACTACATGAAAATATATAAATTATGTATGTTTGAAAAAGAAGATAAAACAGGCGCATTAAAACTTGATAGAGTAAATAAAATAGAATTTAATCATGTTAAAATGAGTTATGATGGTAAAAACAACGTATTAAAAGACGTTAACTTTAAGGTTGAAAAACCAATGAAAATAGCATTGGTTGGTAAAAGTGGGTGTGGTAAATCAACCCTTGTTAATTTATTACCGAGATTTTATGATATAACCGGTGGTGAAATAAAAATAAATGATGTTAATTATTTAGAATATAATTTAGAAAGCCTAAGAAATAACATAGCTTATGTATTTCAAGAACCAGTAATATTTCATATGAGTATAATGGATAATATAAAATATGGTTCTAATAGAAAAATAAGTGATGATGAGGTAATAGAGGTATGTAAAAAAATTGGTCTTGATGAAAAAATTATGTCTTTAGAAAATAAATATGAAACCATGATTGATATTTATACTGATAAAATTTCTTATGGTGAGAAACAATTGCTCAACTTTGCTAGGGCAATACTTAAAGATTCAGACATATTAATCCTTGATGAGGTAACTTCAAATTTGGATTTAGAATTTGAACAAAAAGTAATGAAAGCTACAAAAGAGGTTTTAAAAAATAAGTTTTCGTTTATTATAGCTCACCGTCTTAAAACGATAAAAAATGCAGACCTTATTTTCTACATAAAAGATGGACGAATAAAGGAAATGGGAACGCATGATGAATTAATGAGTAAGAGTGGATACTATAAAGAACTTTATGATAGCAAGAAATAAAGTTCTTTTTGCTTGTAGTTGTATGTTATAATTTAAATGGTGATAATAAATGAGAATAGGACTAGATATAGATAACGTTATAACTGATCTTGATAAGACAATACTAGAAGAATTTATAAAACTAGATAAATTAAAGAAAAATAAGGGCATTATTAATCCTTATGCTAGACATATAACTAAAGGTATGTTTGATATTACGGACGAAGAAGTTCACGAATTCTATGCAAATAATATGGAAAAACTTGCTAAATACTTAGAACCTAGAAAAGGTGCCAAATATTACATGGATAAATTGTTAGAAGATGGACATGAGTTGTACTTGATTTCCCATAGGGTTTATCCTGATTACAAAAATCCTAAAGAGACAACTATACAGTGGCTTAAAGATAATAGCATAAATTATACTAAACTTATACTATCTAAAACCACTGATAAAAGCCCTGAATGCATTAAGTATAATATAGATATTATGTTTGATGATGTAGTTAGTAATTGTTTAAAATTAAGAGATAAGGGTATTGCTGTTTGTTTGATGGAAACTAGATATAATAAAATATATAGAAAAGATTTACCAATGGTGAAAGGGTGGAGTGAGTTGTACGATAAAATAAAAGATATGAGTGAAAAGAAAAAAGTTATATTAGATACTGACATGTATAATGAGGTTGATGATTATTTTGCGCTTACTTATTTAATGTCTTCACTTGATCGTTTTGATGTTGAAGCTATAACTATTGCGCCATTTTTAAAAAGTGGTTATGCAAATACAAGTACGATAGAGGAAGGTATAGAAAAGAGTTATGATGTAACGTTAAAAATATTAGACATGATAAACATGTCTAAATATAAACTAAAGGTTTATAAAGGAGCTACGTCATATACAAGTGATTCTATGGAATCTAATGACGCTGTATCAAAAATTATCGATATAGCGCTTAATAATGATAAAACTACAATAATAGCAATAGGGGCAATAACCAACGTAGCTTTAGCAATAAAAAAAGAACCTAAAATAATAGATAAGATAGAGGTTGTATGGCTTGGAGGAAATAGTCCTATTTTAAAACAAAATCAAGAATTTAATTTTAGACAAGACATAAATGCTGTTAAAATTGTTTTCGAATCCAAAGTTAAATTAACCATTATTCCTTGTCGGGGTGTTGCTTCAAATTTGGTAACAACTACATATGAATTAGAACATTATTTAAATAAAAGTACCATTGGTAGATATTTATGTGAAAATTTTAAAAACTTAAAGAAGCATTATTATAAAACCGAACTCGAAGAGTATGGTTCAAGTAAAGTGTTGTGGGATATAAGTGCTGTTGCATACTTAATAAATAAAGATTGGTTTGTAACAGAAAAAGTAAGTTGTCCAAACGTACTTTCTAATGGATGTTATGAGATGACAACTAATAATCATGAGGTTACTTTCGTAATTGATTTATTTAGAAACAAAATATTTAATGATTATTTTATAAAAATGCAGAAGTATAACAATAAGTAAAAAAGGAAAGTGATACATTTGAAATTAACGAGTAAAAAGTCATTGGAGATGTTAGAGGAAGCAAGAGGAAAAACCAGAAATGACGGCTGGATTAACCATAGTATTTGTGTAGGGAATGCCGCTGGTGTAATTGCTAAAGCATTAGGCTTGGACGAGGAAAAAGCTAAAACGTTAGGATATATTCATGATATTGGAAAATTAATAAAATTCAAGGGCCATGTTATGGAAGGATATAACTATCTAAAAAGGTTGGGTTATGATGATGAATATTGTAATGTTTGTTTAACGCACTCGTATTTAAATAACGATGTAAATTGTACTCAAGGAGAGCCGGATAGTATCCCTTTTAGAACGGAATTTATTAAAAATCATGAATATACAATTTATGAAAAAATAATTAATTTATGCGATTTAATGTGCACTAGCAAAGTGGTTACTATGGAAAAAAGACTAATTGATGTAATATCAAGAAGGCCACAACATAAAAACATTGTTTACCATGTAAAAGAAGCGTTAAAATTAAAGGAGTATTTTGATAATTTATTGGGTTATAACGTATATGATTTGTTTCCAGAAATAAAAGAAAATTTATAATAAATTAGAGGAATTTAAAAAGTTATATCTAATTATAAGTATGAGGAGGTAGTGAAAAATACTAGCTTTGTTTTCCGTTTCTTTTTGAATAAGAAGGGACGGTGATGCTTATGAGGTTTAAGTTTGAAATACAATTTACACCAAGACTAATCGTCATATTACTTATAATAGTAGTCATAGTGATTGTTATATAACGTAAGAAAAACAGAGCCAGGTAAATACTAGCTCTG
>CALVIH010000045.1 GCA_944329445.1 uncultured Bacilli bacterium
CTTAATTGCGACGACACTGTTGTCGCATTTGGAAAATAAATATAAAATTTTCTCATTCTTTCTAAATTTCTTTTAGAAAAACCTTTACCAAATTCATTAGTTAATTTTTGAGATAATTTATCAAGCACAGCATCACCATAGTTGGCTCTTTCATCACCCTGTTGTATTTCCATAATTGCTTTTCCAATGTTCCAATATAAATTAAGCATTTCAGTATTTACGACACTATACACTTTATTTCTACTACTAATAACTAATTCCTTAATATTATCAAATATATTATTAATTTTATTATCATTTTTAAATAATTGATTATTCATTAATTACCTCCTCATACTAATTATTAGGCAAAACTTTTAAAATTCCCCTATAAAAATAAAAAAAGATAAGTTTATGTTCTTATCTTTCTACGTAATCTCTTACAAATTTTTCATATACCCATTCAGGAGCTATATTAAGTACATCAAGTAGCGCTTCTTGTAACTCACCTTGTGACATAGAATAAATTTGTTTTTCTACGTTATCATATAGTTGTTCTTGATATTCTTCATATTCTAACATTGCTTTTTCAGCATCTTCTTCAAATTTCTTAGCTTCTTTTGGGAATATCGTAAAATAAAGAGCAACTATATGTTTACATATTACTTTTCTATCCTTTGCATGTGGGCAATTGCATTTAGAACTTCTAGGATGTTCAATATTCATAATTACATCATACTCTACATTATTGCTTCCCTTAACTTTACCAGTATATTCATTATCATTTAATTTTTTATAACTAATAACCTTATTTTGTTTATAATAATCTAAACCTCTCCAAGCAGAGTTTCCACTTGCCGATTTTATTATTCCCATAATTAAGCACCTCCTACATCTTTTTTTCTTAATTTATTTTTGTTTTATTTGCAAAAAATGGTCCTATATAAAAAGGATTTATACCTTTTTTAAAAAATACTTTTTTATTATATATAGTTTCATGAGTCATTACAAATGTCCATGTAAAATTTTTATCAATAACGTAACAATCCCAGTATCCTACTTCTTCCATGATGATAAGTAAAGATTCATAGGTAAGATTCTTTCTTTCTAAAACAATATCATTGTACTGAAATATAATATATACATCATTTACCGTTTTATTTTTAAATTCATGGATGGCATCCTTTCCTTCCAAAGAAGGTATTAACTTATTAGAAAACGCATGCCACATAAATTCTTCAAAATGAATACTATTTTTCTGACTTTCTGTTAACGTTCCAAAAAAATTCTTAATATACTCTTTTTTTACATCATTTTCTAATAATTCATAAATACTAACATTAAAAATCTCAGTCAATTTTCTTATATGTCTTATATCTGGATATAACAAACCTTTTTCCCATTTAAGAACAATATCGGTTGTAACTCCTAATTTTTCAGCTAGTTGCTTTTGTGACAACCTATTTTCTTTTTCTAGTTTTTTTATTTTTTCTTTAAGTTTCATATTAATTCACCCATATCATCATTAGGTACTAACATACAGTTACCTTGTAGTTCCATTTTTCAGTTATTCCCATCATTTCTTTAACAAATTTTAAACCCACACACAGTTAGAATTTTCATTTAATTATCCTTTTCTACATTATACCAAATCTGTACTATGCCTTCTCGCTCTTTAACTACTTTCTTTGAGTGTTTTATTTATAAGGTTTAAAATCAAAGTCAAATCCCGTATATTTAGATGACTTAAAGTTTAGAAAATCATCTATATCCATTTTGGCAGATTCTGATATTTCATTTATTCTTTTTACACCAGCATTATCCATTACTAAAGGAATGATGTATCTTCTTTTTGGATAAACACTTATACAATATTTATCAGTAACTAAAGTATCGCTTTTATATACGTCGGTAGAATTTTGAAATTTTAAAAAATTATCTCTAATGTATTTATCGTCACAATTTTTTATTTTTTCAATTATTTCTTTTTCTTTTAAATTATATAAATCATCAACCGTTAAATATCCTTTAACGTTCATAGATTTTACAATGTCCGCTAAAAACTGCATACAAGTTTTATCTTTATCTTGAATCCATGCAGGCCATAACTTTGATACCGTATGGATGTACTTTTCACAAACATCTTTATGTTTAAATCCTAATTCATCTATTTTATCTTCATTTTTTAAAATTACAACATCATTATATACCTTTTTTATTTCATCTAAACTCCATACTCTAAAAAACGTTAATCCTGATGAAAAATTATATTCAAATCTATCTGCCGATAACTTTGGTGTATCATTATCTGCAATTGGATAAATTTTATAATCACAAACCTCTTCTAACTTTATGTTATCTCGTTTTAATAACTTCATTATTTTTTTAGAATTCTTTATTATATCAACGGTTCTTTCTTCGATTGATTCTTGTTTTTTATAATCACCATTCATAAAGTCTATACAATGTTTAAATGCAGGAGTTGCAATATCGTGAAATAATCCCGCTAAAGCCTGTTTTTTATCATGTGTAAAATGCCATATGATAAGCGCAACCGCAACACTATGGTCAAGGTTAGAATACCAATATTTAACATCAAAACATTTAGTATAATCAAGCCCGCAACTTAAGCTAATCGTACTTAATCTTTTCATTTCAGGTGTATCAATGTAATCTAGCATCCATTTTGGAAACTCCGGTGATAAAATTTTAAAATATGCTTTTACTTCGTCATTTAAGTTTTCTAAATATTCATTCATTACTACAAGTCAAATCCTTTCAAATTATTTATATTATACCACTTATTTATAACTTTATATTCCACTTAGGAGGATATACGTACTGTATTTTACTTTCTTTTGGCTTATATTTTTTCTTAATTTTAGTTCTGTTAGATTTTAAATTAGGCATCTTTTGTCTTAAATATTTATCTAATTCACAAAAAATATTTTGACAATCTATTAATTGTAATGGTCTATTACCTATCCTTTTAAAATCTAAATTAAGTCTTTTAAACTCTTTATCTTGGTTTTCATACATGTATTTAATTATATCCTCGTTTGTCATTTTACCTTTATCTATAAAACATTTTTTTATACCTCTAAGTGATCCGGGACCCGCAACGGTAAACTCATCTTCCCTCCAGTTCACAACATCACTATAATTTATATCCGTTACTAATTGATAAGCCATGAAATTACCAATTAAAGGATAACCTTTTATTATGTCGAATGCTTCTTTCATGGTTTTACATTTTAGTATTTTATATTGCATTTTATCTTCTATAAACATTTTATTAAGAAGTGCTAAATGATTATCATGCTTTCTATCGTATCCAAAGGCTTTATTAGCACAACTTATATAAGCATCATTATATATTTTAACCCCGTTTGAAATAGCATTTTCTAATACTTCAGAATACTTTTTCATACTAAACGTTTTTAAAGTAACATCACCAAAATTATTTAATAATAATTCCCAAGTAGATTCTTTATTAAATAATTTAAATAAAATTATTCTAAAAATAATATCATCATTAGAATACTTTTTACCATTATATATAACGTTTCTTAATAAATACTGACTTACTCTATCATTTACTCTATAGCTGTTACAGAATTTGTATTCTTGTAAAATTTCATCATTGGTCCAAGGAGGCTTTTCACCATTTAGTTTTTTCCAAAATATACTTTGCCTTTCACATGCAAAATACCAATATAAATCATATACTTCTTGTCTTTTTTTCATAACTTACCTCAATATCTACAATTTGATTAATTTTATCATATTATAAATACTTTTTCCACAAAAAACAAAAAACCATCTTAATTAGATAGTTTTTTATTTTATATCCACTCTTCTACTCTTTGTTTAGATTGATAAACCATTGAACCTCTTAATGCGCTCCTTTACATACCGCTTCCTGTTCCTTCGTGCGTTGTAAACGGTCTAATTACTTTTCATGTAAAATCTATACCATTTAAGGTAGTTACCAATTCTTCTGGCATATCTGACCAATACACTGGAGATCCTATATAAATCACTTCATAATCTTTTATGTCTGGTATGTTATCTTTAATTGGAGCATCATGATTGTTTTGTCTTTCTTTAGCTTCTTTTATACAATTATCATAATCTTTTGAATATGGATTTTTTGGTTCGACTCTAAATATATTTGTACCAGTTTTATCCTTTATATATTCTGTAATTACTTCAGTATTTCCCTTCTCTATATAACCTACTACGTGATTTTCATCAGCCCTACTAAAATAAATAATAATACTTTTTTACTTTCGAAAAAATTTCTAAGAAACGTTTGATATAAAAGTAATATGATGAAGTAGATATATATCAGGAAATAACTATCCCGATTTTTTTATAATCATATTTATTCTAAAATAACATCCTCTTCATAATTAGATAAGTAATTATCAATTAACAATAATTTACCTTCTTCTATTTTGAATATAGAAACTTCTGGAACATTAATATCTTCTGCTTTTTGATCTATCTTCTCTCTTGTATAATATAATTTATCACCTTTTATTTCATATGTACCGCTTGATGTTTCTAGTTCTTTTTTAAATACAGACTTCCAGGATTCTTTATTTGGAGTTAAATAATAAGCATGTAATGATGCTGAAAAAGTTTTATCATCCAAATCAACATCATCTAAAAAACCAACCACTAACCTAGGAGTAAATCCCTCATCTTCTGATAGTTTAAACCCTTCACCATTTAAAGTATGGTATCTTTTTAACCCATTTATCTTTTTAGCATACTCATTCATTTTTAAATTAAAACAATAATCACCTTTTCTTACCTCATAAGAAATAGTATTATATAAAGCGTTGTTTTTTACATTGTAATTTATAATAGTAAAATCATTTTTATCATCATAATAATAAGTTGTATTATTACATTTTAACTTATTAAGAGTGTTTAAATATTCTTTTATTTCTTTTTTTAAGATGACATTACCCCTTAAGTTTTTATAAGAATAACTATTATCATTTTCATTTTTCATAAATGATAATTTTGGTACACCAAGTTCTACTTTAAAATCTTTTTTACCCGTTAAGTCTTTTTTATCATATCCTAAAGGAATAACTTTGAATACTGCAAATAAACCTATAAGTATTAAAATTATAACAAATAAAATAACTAATTTCTTTTTCATAATAATCTCCACTAATTTATTTTACAAAATGATCAATTATCCATCTTATGTCTTCTATGGATTTATCCATGTTAAATATACCATTACCAACTGGATAATAAACAGGAAATATCTTATAAGTATTACCTTTTATTTTCTTTTCATAATATGTTTTTCTATTTTCTGATACCGATATTTTTTTATCAAGTACGATAGAACTTACTTGATTACCAAGGGTTATTATTACCTTTGGTTTTACTATGTCTATTTCTTTTAATAACAATTTCAAATAACTTCTTAACACGTCATCAG
>CALVIH010000046.1 GCA_944329445.1 uncultured Bacilli bacterium
AAATCGCCTTGGAAGTATTATATATGATTTTAAAACTTATTGCACATTAATTGTGCACTTCTTTTTTTTAAATACATGTTTTAAACATTAATAATAAATCTAACATAAAACTTGAAAATTAAATTAAAATAAAGTAGAATATAAAAGTATATAAGAGGTGATTTTATGGGAAGATTTCCAAATATAGCGGCTAGTAAAGCTAAAACAGGAGCACAAAAAGCTAAGGTTTATTCAAGCTATGCAAAAGAAATATATCAAGTAGCTAAAAACGGGGGAACCGATCCAGATGGTAACTTAAACTTAAGACACTTAATTGAAAAAGCAAAAAAAGAACAAGTTCCAGCGGACGTAATTAAAAGAGCAATTGACAAAGTAAATAGTGGAGTTGATGAAAGTTATACATCAGTTCGTTATGAGGGTTTTGCATCAGGTGGTGCAACCGTAATGGTTGATTGTTTAACGGATAACGTTAATAGAACCGTTAGTATGGTAAGAAATGCTTTTACTAAATCTAAAGGTAAGATGGGGGTATCTGGGTGTGTTTCTCATATGTATGAGCATTTGTCCGTTGTGGTTGTAAAAGACATGAATGAGGACGAGGTGTTAGAAGCTCTTTTAACGGGCGAGGTTGATGCTAAAGAAATAGAGCAAGAAGAAGGTAATGTAAGCATTTATGGCGATCCATCAGATCTTTACAAAATAAAAGATGCTATTTTATCAAGTAATCCGTCTGCAGAATTCATAGTAGATGAGATAACTTATTTACCTAATGAGATGGTAACGTTAGAAGGGGAAGATAAAGAAAACTTTGATAAGTTACTTACCATGTTAGATGACGTTGAAGACGTTCAGAAAGTATATCATAACGTAAACTTATAAAAAAAATATGATTTTACTAAAAAAGGGTTTAGTAATAAAAAGATAGAAAAAAGAAGAATTTTTCATAGCAAAAATTCTTTTTTTGTATGTATTTTAATGCAAAAATTAATTTTTAGTGATTTGCAAAAGAAAACCATAATTGTTATTATGCAAGTCAAGGAGGAAAAAATGATAAAAGAAAGAAATAATATAATACCGATGACGTATGATAAAATGTTTAAAAGTGTTTTAACGAGTAAAGAGGCAAGGGGATATTTAATAAGTTTAATAAGTAATATAACTGGTATAAAGAAGGAGTTGTTAAAATCGAATCTGGTTTTCAAGAATAACGAGCAAAAAATAATAGGTATTAGCGAAAAAAGAAAGATAACGGATATGGTAGTTGAAATAAAAGATAACGTTATAAATCTGGAGATGAATAAAGAGTATTATGACGGTTTGATTGATAGAAACAATGAGTATATATCAAAAATAAGAGAAAGCATGGTATTAGAAGGAGAAAAATACAGTGATATTCCAAAGATAATACAAATAAACTTTGATAATTATAACAAGTACAAACTAGATAAAAGAATGGTAATAAAATTTGAAATGATGGATGAAAAAGGAATAAAAGAAGGTGTAAATGTAGAAAGTTATCATGTAATCTTGCCAAACGCAAAAGAAAAGTATTATAATGAAGATGAAAAAGAGGAATTAGCAAGAGAGTTGGTGATAATGATGACTGAAAAAGACGAGGAATTAGAAAAGCTAATTGCTGATAACATGGAATTAAGAAAAGTTGGGGAAAAAATAGTAGAAATAAGCAGAGATGAAGAATTACGTGGCTGGTATGATGAGGAAGAACATCAAAGAAGAGTAAGAAATTCGTTGGTTGCTAGTGCAATAAAAAAAGGATGGAACGAGGGTAAAGAAGCTGGAATGCAAGAGGGACAAGAAGAAGGTCGAAAAGCAGGCAAAAAAGAAGGCAGAAAAGAAGCAGAAAAATTAATCGCTGAAAACCTTCTAAAAGCTGGTGTATCGATTGACATAATAAAGAAAGCAACAGGAATAGATATTAAAGAATTTAAAAATAAACTTGATTGACATTTATAAATTAATAAGGTATATTTAAAATATATTTAAATTTATGACGAAGACTAGTAGCTAATTGTATTTATTTAAAGAGAGTTATCGTATGGTGTAAGATAATAATAAATTATTAGTGAATCTACTTCTAAGACGAGTGTTAAAAGCACTTGCGGCTAAAACCGTTATACTAATTAAGACTATCAAGAAGGATGGCACCGTGCATACTTGCGCTCCTTTATCTTGATGGTTTTTTGTTTATTGGAGGTAAAACATGGATATTACCAATATAAAAAACGATGATATAACTTTAAAAATAGTTGTTAATGATGCTACTGATATTACAAAGATACATCATTATGTGTATTATGTATACGATAATAAAACAAATGAAAAAATTGGCGAGTTAATGATATATAAATCAGATAATCCCAATGAGTTTTTATATTGTGGCAACGTAGGAATTGAATTGTATGAAAATTATAGATATAAAGGGTATGCATCGAAAATATTTGAGTTAGCAAAAGAAGTTTTAGTGGCACTAGGTTTTAACGAAGTTATACTAACTTGTGAAGTCGGTAACAAAGCATCCTTTAGAAGTATGCAAAAAGTTGGCGCAAGATTTCTATGTACAAAAGACGTACCTAAGGATAATTTCGCTTATGCTGATAATTTTAAGCAGGTAAATGTTTTTAAGTATGTTTTAGCAAAGAAAAAAGAAGCAGAAAACGAAAGATTAACAGTAGTAACTGATCATGAGATAGATTTAACAGTTCCAAAAGGTTCTGAAGGACATAATAATGTTTTTGATATTTATTTACATAATACTGACGAGCTTATTGGTATCATATGGTATGATAATGGTAGCGACAAAGAATTCACTAAATATTATGGTAACGTAGGTTATGAAATAAAAGAAAAATATAATGGTAACTACTATGCCTTAAAAGCACTTAAATTATTAAAAAATATTATGCTTAATGATGATATTAAAACAATGATTTTTAATATACTGCCTGAAAACATTGCATCTAGAAAAACAGTAGAAAAACTTGGTGCAAGAATTCTTTGCTATAGACCAGTTCCTAAAAAGCATAAACTGTATAATATTGAAGGGGACTTATTGGTAATATATAAATTTGAGATAGGAGATGATGAAAATGAGAGAAATAAAACTCAACACCATTTATAGACATTTTAAAGGAAACTTGTATTTAGTAGAGGATTTAGCACAGCATTCTGAAACCGGAGAGAGTCTTTGTATATATAGAGCCTTATATGATGATTGTAAGCTTTATGCAAGGCCACTTGATATGTTTTTGTCGGAAGTAGATCATGAAAAGTATCCGGATGTAAAACAACGATATAGGTTTGAAGAAGTAGGAACGGAAAGTAGAAAAGGAGAATGATATGTTAAGAGAATATTTTACGGAAGAAAAATATGATGAGCTAAAACAAAGTGATGATCTTATTTATAAAGCCTTAGAAATATCAACCGAGTTATTTAAAAATGACGTTGATAAAGGTGGGTATCCTTACGTACTTCATCTTTTATACGTTTATAATAACGTTTATACTAAAGAAGAAAAGGTAATAGCATTACTTCATGACGTAATGGAAGATAAAAAAGTAACCAAAGAAGAGTTGTTAGAAATAGGTTTCCCGTCTAAAATAGTAAATGACGTTGAAACTTTAACCAGAATAAAACCTATTGAATATACTGATTATATTGATAACATAATAAAAACTGGTTCTAGGGAAGCATTAGAAGTAAAACTAGCGGACCTAAAAAATAACATAGATTTAACAAGGATAAAAAATCCGAGTGTTAAGGATTATGAAAGGGTAGAAAAAAGGTACATACCATCATATGAAAAAATATTAAATAGATTAAAGGAGATGAAACAATGATAGATATTAAGTTAATAAGAGAAAGCAAAGATTTAGTAAAAGAAAATATAAAAAAGAAGTTTCAGGATCAAAAACTTCCTTTGGTTGATGAAGTTTTTGATATGGATATAAAATATCGTAAAGTAAAAACAGAAGCTGATGAAAAAAGAAGCAGGATTAACGCTTTAAGTAAAGAAATAGGGAACTTAATGCGTGATAAAAAGATAGATGATGCAAATAAGATAAAAGAAGAGGTTGCCAAAATAAAAGAAGAAATACCAAGGTTAGAAAAAGAAGAAGAAACTTTAAATATGGAAATAAAAAAGAGGATGATGGCAATTCCAAACATTATCGCGAATGATGTTCCAATTGGTGAAGATGATTCTTGCAACGTTGAAGAAGAAAGGTTTGGAGAGCCTAAGGTACCTAATTATGAAGTACCATACCACTCAGATATTATGGCATCGTTTAACGGACTTGATAAGGAGTCTGCCGGAAGAGTTAGTGGAAATGGTTTTTATTACTTGATGGGTGATATTGCAAGACTTCATTCTGCCGTTCTTGCCTATGCTAGAGACTTTATGATTGATAAAGGGTTTACTTACTGTATTCCACCATACATGATTCATTCTGATGCGGTAGATGGTGTCATGTCGTTTGAAGAAAAAGAGAACATGATGTATAAGATAGAAGGAGAGGATTTATATCTTATTGGTACATCAGAGCATTCAATGATAGCAAAATTTAAAGATCAATTATTAAAAGAAAGTGATCTTCCAATTACCATGACTTCTTATTCACCTTGCTTTAGAAAAGAAGTTGGTGCGCATGGTATAGAAGAACGTGGGGTATACAGAATTCACCAGTTTGAAAAACAAGAAATGGTTGTTTTGTGTAAACCGGAAGATAGTGAGACTTGGTATGATAAAATGTGGCGTTACTCTGTTGAATTATTTAGAAGTTTAGATATACCTGTTAGAAAATTGGTTTGTTGCTCAGGTGATTTAGCGGACTTAAAATATCGTTCATGCGATATAGAGGCATGGAGTCCAAGACAACAAAAATACTTTGAGGTTTGTTCATGTTCTAACTTAACTGATGCACAAGCAAGAAGGCTTGGTATTCGTTATAAAAAAGAAGATGGTACTAAAGAGTATGCCCACACTCTAAATAATACGGTTATTGCACCTCCTAGAATGTTAATAGCATTTTTAGAAAATAATTTAAATGAAGATGGTAGTGTTAATATTCCAGAGGTATTAAGACCTTACATGGGTGGAAAAGAAAAGTTAATACCTAGTAAATAAAGGATGCTTATCATCCTTTTTTATATACTAGGAAAGTGTGTTAAAAAATATATACCAGAAAAATATAGTATATGCAACCGAACATACGTATGATAATATAGTAAGTACCAATTAAAAGTAAGAAGGTGGTAATATTGTATAAATCATATAAGTTTAGAATGTAT
>CALVIH010000047.1 GCA_944329445.1 uncultured Bacilli bacterium
AAAAAAAGAAAATAGTAAAAAAATATGAAAGAAAAGAGGATTTTTGTATAACAAAAATTCTTTTTTTGTGAAAAAATAGTTACAAAAATCAAATTTTAGTAATTTGCAAAAGAAAAAACAAAGTGATAACATGCGAAGCAAGGAGGAGAAAATAATGACAGATAACAAAGTAATACCAATGATATATGATGCTGTATTTAAAAGTGTGTTGCAAGATAAGGAATCTGAAGGTTACCTAATAGATATAATAAGTAACATAACAGGAATAAAAAAAGAGTATATGAAAGGTAACATTGTATTTAAAAATAGTGAGTTACCTAAAGAAGAGAACAAAGAAAAAGGAAAAACAACGGATTTAATAATAGAATTAAAAGAAAACGTAATAAATCTAGAAATGAACAAAAATTATTATGAAGGATTATATGATAAAAATGATGGGTATTTAGATAAAATAAAAGATGGAATAATAACTAGGGGAGGAAATTATCCAAGAAGGAGAAAGATAATACAAATAAATTTTGATAATTTTAAAGTATTTGATGAAAGAATAATAATAAAGTTTGTGATGATGGATGAAGAAAGAGGTCTAAAAAGAAGCAAGTATGTATATGGGAGTGACGTAGAAATATACCATGTAAACTTGAAAAAAGTAAGAGAAATGTACTATAATAATAGTAAGTTAAGTGAATTTGAAAAGGAACTATTATTAATGACCATCGACGATGAAAAAGTGCTTAACGATATATCGAAAGGTAATAAGGAGATGGAACAAGTGGTAAAAAAAATTAGTAAAATATCAAAAGAAGAAGAGATGCAAGGAATATATGATATAGAAGAAAGGCAGGAATTCATCCAAAATAGAATAAGGGAGTACGCAAGAGAAGAGGGCTACGATAAAGGATATGAAGAAGGAATTGAGAAAGGAATTGAGAAAGGAATTGAGAAAGGAAAACTAAACGAAAAGAAAGAAGTGGCAAAAAAATTGCTTAAACAAAAAATAGACGTAGATATTATATCAAAAACGACCGGATTAACTAAAGAGGAAATAAAAAACATTAGTCATATGAACTAATATTTATAAAATATAATTGTTGATACATAATAAATAATATGTTATAATTTACTTGTTTAAAAAACGCTTTGATAAAAGAAAGTATGATAAAAAACCATTAAAAGAGAGCATTAGAAGGTGAAAGAATGCATGGTGAGTATTTCATATAAATGGCTTTTGGAGCTTTTTAATCTAATAGGTTAAAACGTATGTCTGCGTTAAAGATTTTGAGTGTATACATTGTTGTGTATAAATTAAGGTGGTACCGTGGACATAATAGTTCATCCTTTAATTAGGATGGACTTTTTTAATAAGAAAAGGTGGTTTAATATGAGTGAATATAAAATGCCTGGAGTGGGTATTGGAGTTATGCTTGTAAATAGTGATGGTGAAGTGTTACTTATTTTAAGAAATGATGATCCAAAGCTTGCTGATAGCGATATGCGTCTAGAAGGCACTTGGACACTTCCTGCTGGCAAAGTACGATGTGGAGAAACTATTATTGAAGCTGCCAAAAGAAAGGTAAAAGAAGAAGTTAATTTAGACGTAAGTAATTTAAGTGTTATATCTGTTAATGATGATATTAATAAGTATGTCCACTTTTTAACGGTTGGTTTGGTATCAGATAGCTTTAGCGGAAAAATAAGTTTAGGGGATAATAAAGCGCATGTAGATTATAAGTTTTATGATTTAGATAACTTACCAGAAAACTTATGCGAACCATCCAAAACAATAATCAAAAATTATAGAAATAATAAAATTTATAAGGAGAGTGATTAAAATGAATAATAATAAAAAATATTATATTACAACTGCCATTGCTTATACGTCTGGTAAACCTCACATCGGAAACACTTATGAGATAGTATTAGCAGATGCGATTGCAAGGTATAAAAGGCAGAAGGGATATGACGTATATTTCCAAACCGGAACTGATGAGCATGGTGAGAAAATAGAATTAAAAGCTAAAGAAAAAGGTGTTACACCAAAAGAGTTTGTAGATAATGTTGCGGGTGAGATAAAAAGAATATGGGACGTTATGAACACGTCTTATGATAAGTTTGTTAGAACAACTGACCCTCATCATGAAAAAATAGTTCAAAAAATATTTGATAAGATGTATGAAAATGGTGATATTTATAAAGGAGAGTATAAAGGTTTATATTGCACTCCTTGTGAGTCTTTTTGGACTGAGTCGCAGCTTGTAGATGGTAAGTGTCCTGATTGTGGTAGAGAAGTAGAAGAAAAAAAAGAAGAAGCATACTTTTTTAAATTATCAAAATATCAAGATAAATTAGTTGATTATATAGAAAATCATCCAGAGTTTATCCAGCCGGAATCTAGAAAAAACGAGATGTTAAACAATTTTATAAAGCCAGGATTACAAGATTTATGTGTATCTAGAACTTCTTTTGACTGGGGCGTACAAGTAGACATTGACCCTAAGCACATTGTATATGTATGGCTTGATGCACTAACCAACTACATAACTAACATTGGATATGATCCAGATGGGTCAAGTGATGAATTTAATAAATGGTGGCCAGCAGATCTTCATTTAATTGGAAAAGACATAATAAGATTCCATACTATTTATTGGCCTTGCTTTTTATGGAGTTTAGACCTAGAACTTCCTAAACAAGTATTTGGTCATCCATGGCTTTTAACTAATAATGATAAGATAGGTAAATCAAGAGGTAATGCAATATATGCTGATGATTTAGTAGATTTATTTGGTGTTGATGCGGTAAGATATTACGTTTTACATGAAATACCTTTTGCAAATGATGGTAACTTAACTTATGAATTATTAATTGAAAGAACTAATACTGATTTAGCAAATACCTTGGGTAACTTAGTTAACAGAACAATATCAATGGCTAATAAGTATTTTGATGGTGTAGTTACAAATAAAAACGTAAACGAAAGCGTTGATGACGAACTTATTTCGATGGTAAATAATTTAGATAAAAAAGTGGAAGAAAAAATGGATAAATTAGAAATAGGTTTTGCGTTGGATGAAATATTTGATGTTTTAAGAAGATCAAATAAATACATTGATGAAACAACTCCTTGGAGTCTAGCTAAAGAAGATGATAAGAAAGATAGGTTAGAGACGGTTTTATATAATTTACTTGAATCTATAAGAGTTTGTGCCTATCATTTAAGGCCATTTTTAACAAAAACATCTGATGAGATATTTAAACAACTAAACTCTAATGATGATTCAAACTTCTTTAATAAAAATAACACATATCAGGACATGAAACCAGAAGTGTTATTTGCAAGAATAGATAAAGAAAAGAAATTAAAAGAAATAGAAGAGGCATAAGAGATAAAGTGTTGACATATAATAAAATAAATGTTAATATCTTTTTATCAAGTGAGTTTGAGTATGGATTTATATCCTAGCCTCAAAGGGTGAAGAACCTACACGTATCAAAGCACGGAGTCACTTTTAAGGTGATTTACCGTGCTTTTTTAATAAAGGAAGTGATTGTTATGTTTAGTAAATTTATATTTAATAATAACGTTAACCTTCTAGGCCTATTATTACGACTCTATGGTAATAGGTTTATTTTGCAGTGTTAAAAATATTTTAATTTAAAGACCTATTACTATATTAAAGAATAAATAGTAATAGGTCTTTTTTACATGAAGGGAGAAAATAAAAATGAGAACAATAAAAATATTTGATACAACGTTAAGAGATGGGGAGCAATCACCAGGATGCTCTATGAGTACTCAGGAAAAGGTTATGGTGGCCAAAAAGCTTGATGAGTTAAACGTAGACGTAATGGAAGCAGGTTTTGCAGCATCAAGTAAAAGTGATTTTGAATCGATAAGAGAAATAAGTAAGGTGGTTAATAACGCATCTGTTGCATCACTTGCAAGGCTTAATAAACGTGATATAGACATGGCTTGGGATGCTATAAAAGGCGCTAAAAAACCAAGAATACATGTTTTTATAGGAACAAGTGATACGCACGTTTATGATAAGCTAGGAAAAACAAAAGAAGAAGTATTAGAAATGGTTAAAGAATTTGTTAGTTATGCTAAAGAAAAGTGTTATGACATAGAGTTTTCTTTGGAAGACGCAACAAGAACTGATAAGGTATATGCTTGTAAAGTAATTGATGAAGCGATTAAAGCTGGTGCAACAACGATTAATATACCGGACACGGTAGGATATACATCACCAGATGAATTTAGAGCATTTATAAGTTACTTAAAGGAAAATAGTAATTTGAATAAAGTAAATATATCAGTTCATTGTCATAATGATTTAGGACTTGCAACGGCAAATTCTATGAGTGCTATTTTAGCGGGAGTAACACAAGTAGAATGCACGATAAACGGAATTGGTGAGAGAGCTGGTAATACCGCCTTGGAAGAAGTGGTTGCAAACCTAGATACTAAAAAAGAATATTATAATGCTAAAACAAATATTAATACTAAAATGATTTATGAGACGAGCTTGCTTGTTTCTTCTATAACTGGATCATACGTACAACATAATAAGCCAATAGTTGGCGCTAACGCTTTTAAGCACGAGGCTGGAATTCATCAAGCAGGTGTTTTAAAAAATAAAAAAACGTATGAGATAATGGATCCTAAAAGATATGGTATATACGTTGATAACATGGTAATTGGTGTGCATTCTGGCAAACACGTAATAATAGATAAGATGAAAAAGTTAGGATTTGATCCTGATAATTATGATGTAGAAAGTATAACTTTTGATATAAAAGAATTTTTTAAAACATCAAAAACCATAGAAGATAGTGATATTATAAGTATTATTAATAATAATAAAATTAAAAAGAATACAAAGAGATTGGATTAAAATAGATTGAATTAAATAGTAAATTTTTATATTTTGTTATATAATATTCTTGTAAGCAAGTAGCGTTTGATTTTTATTTAAAAATCTTTTTAGCGAGTCGCTAAAGCAGAAATTCTATTTATATATTTTATATTGATAACGCTTGATGTATCATGTTACGCCTTGCGTAAATGAAACATACATCTCGCTAGTTACAATATAAATTAGTACTTGCTTGTTTAATAGGAGATGGTAATATGTGGAAGTATTTAAC
>CALVIH010000048.1 GCA_944329445.1 uncultured Bacilli bacterium
GTTGATAAATTATTTACGGATAAATTAAGTGGGGCTAACACTAATCGGCCAGAACTGCAAAAAATGCTGGCCTATATCCGTGAAGGCGATATTGTCCTGGTTACTGAATTAGACCGCTTGGGCCGAAACAACCAGGACTTAACTAAGATTATGAACACCATTCAGAACAAAGGTGCCACCCTAGATGTGTTGAATTTGCCGTCCATGACGGGGATTGCGGATCCTAACTTGCGTCAACTGATGACTAACTTAATCATTGAACTGTATAAGTATCAGGCCGAAAGTGAACGGAAGCGGATTATTGAGCGTCAACAACAGGGGATTTTCCTGGCCAAACAGCAGGGGAAATATCATGGGCGCAAACCCCAATATACCGAAGATGATCCCCGCTTACTACATGCTTTTAAGCTTTATCAGATGGGCATGAGTGATGTAGACGTCGCCCGTAATACCGGTATTAAGCGAACAACTTTTATCAGATATCGCAAGAAGTGCAATATAAAAAGATGAGATTTACATGCGATAATTGCGTTATACTAGTTTAGAGAGGGCGACATAATGATCATTCAAACAAAGGGACTTACTAAAACTTATCAATCAAAAGTGGTGGTTGACCATATTGATTTAGCAATCAAAGAAGGAAGCTTAACTGCTCTACTAGGACCCAATGGCGCTGGTAAAACAACCACTATATCGATGCTCACAAAGATCTTAAATCCAACCAGTGGAATGATCAAGATGAAACCAGACATAAAGATTAGCATGGTATTTCAACAGAGTATTTTAGATAATGATTTGACAGTTATGGAAAATTTGAGTATTCGAAATAAACTTTATAAAGAAGCCAAATCTAATCATATTGATGCTTTGATTCAGAAAATCGGGTTAACTGAATTTATTAATCAAAAATACGGCCGACTTTCTGGTGGGCAACGGCGACGAGTTGATATAGCAAGAGCTCTACTTAATCAACCTGATATTATTTTTTTGGATGAGCCAACTACGGGTTTGGATATCCAAACCCGCTCGGCAATTTGGAAATTGTTGCATTCATTGCAAAATGTCTGATATTTTACAATTTGCAAGCGGAAATTTAACTAATATAAAATCAATAAATTCTAGATTTGGTGTAGATAATGTTACTTTTAAAACATATACAATTGAAGTTCCTAAAGACAACAATTGCGACTTTTGTGAAGGGATTAGATAAATGAGTAGGATCAATAAGAATATACTACTTTTCTATTTAGCATATGTATGCATGGTAATATCTATTTCATTACCACATGCAGTGTTAACTGTACTACTGTTAAAAAAAGGACTTAGTTTATCTCAAATATTAATTGTTCAATCAGTATATAGTTTTACAATTTTAGTAAGTGAATATCCGAGTGGATTATTAGCTGATCTATATTCCAAGAAAAAATTATTTTTGATATCAAAAGTTTGTTTAATAGTGATGTTTTTTTTAATTATGAAAGGTAATTCACTTATTTTCATGATATTAGCGTGGATATTTTATGGTTTATCGACGGCATTGGACAGTGGTACTATAGATGCTGAAATTATTAATACTTTAAAATACAAAAATAATGACAGTAAGGTTGCTAGGTTTATAAGTAATATTAATAGGTTGGATTTTATTTCCTTAATAATAGGCGGAAGTATAGGTTCTTGGTTATATTATAGAGTAGGGATTAAATTTTATTATCTTAGTATTTGTCTAGTGTTAATATGTATAATATTGATATGTAAGGGGTATAAAAGTGAATTTCATCCAGATTATACAATACATGTAAATTCAAAAAGTATATTTGTACAGATAAAAAGTGGTATTAGGGAATTGAGAGAGTCAAGTAAATTAAGATTAATGATATATTTAACTTTTGTAAATCAATTTTTCTTTCAAACGCATTTCCAATTATGGCAAGCACTTTTTTTAAGTAAAAACATAAATAAAACGAGTTTTTATTTATACTACATTATTTTTCAAATAATAAGTATTTTAGCATATAGTTTAAACTTTAGTTTAACTAAAAAAAACATCTCTATATTCTATGTAATTAGTAGTGTTACTATGTTTTTGGGGATTCTTTCAATTCAATCTATAAATAATATTCTATTTGTATTAAGTTATTGCACATTAGTTTTCATATTTATGTTTTTTGATTATTTTAGCAATGTTTTATTTTCACAAAACGTATCTACAAGAAATATATCATCATTAACATCATTAAAATCTAGTTGTGGGAGAATAGCTTCGCTAACTTCTTTAATCATATCTAGTGCATTAATTAATATATTTAGTACTGAATTTGTTGTAACAATGAACTTCATATTTGCTATAGTTGCAAGTGTATTTGTCTTATTTATCTTTCTAAAAAAAACAGAATTTTAAAAGGAGGCACAAACATTGATTACTGTGTTTGTGCCTCTTTTTTATCAAGTTTTATTAAAAAACTTATCTTTCATTAGTTTTTCAAAGTTGTCAAAATAATAATTTTGTAGTTTGCTATCCCAATCTAAGATTGATAGTTGATTTCCAGCTACTTCATCATAACGATTGATAAATTCAAGAGCTTTTTTCGCTTTAACTGTTAATTCTTCATCTTTTTTCCCATTAACATATACTTCAAAATTCGGAATCTGATTTTTTTTAACTAACCTCATACTATTTTCCTCTTAAAATAAGTCTGTTTGTTCCCAGTCTTGAGGACTTTTTCCTGTCATTTTATCTAAGTTATCAGTTATTTGCTTCTCTGATTTTTTTAAGTCGACATTGTCAAATAGTCCTTTTACTTCTTTAGGTTTATTCCTTAATTTTTGTTCTAAAGCTGCCTTTTCTTTTTCTAATCTAGCTAATTCTCGCCTTACTATTTCAAATTCACTTAATTCGTTAGGCTTTTCCTTTCCATAGGCTTTTTTTAACGAACTTCCTATCAAATCAATAATCATTTCAGTAGTAACATCATCATTTTTAGCATAATCCTTATGAGCTGTTATTTGATCCATTATCAAATCATAAGGATATAAGTTAGTAAGGAGTTCTAAGTATTCAGCGGCATTTTTTAAGTCATTAATACCAAAAGTTTTAACCCATAACCCCATAATATTATTATATTCATCTTGATTAAACTCAATTTTTTCTTGATTTTTATTACGCTTGATTTCTTTCGTATTTGTTTCTTGTTGTGTAAATGTTTTATGCATTTCCCGATTTTTACGGGGTTTGTCTGTTACTCCTTGTTTTCCTTTATTTCTAGGAGGTTGAACTTCACCATTAATTACTACTGTATTATTAGGGAGTACTGTGTGCATTTGAGTTATAGATAATTCATAACCAACTACTTTCCGACCATTTTTTTTTGTCGTTAGAACTATGTTAGATTTAGGATATAATTCAGATATTTCCTTTAAAGCAACATTTAGAACTTTGCTTTTAAATCTACCAGCAGACCAGCGGATAGATTTTTCATCATCATCTTCATCATTATACCCCAGAAACCATGACTCCCAATCTTCAAGACTTCCAGTCAAATATAAATTCGGAGGAAAACTGTTAGGTTGATTATAATCATTCCATTTACCAGCATTAGCGTTCCATAACTTGAGCATAATTAAGGTATATTTTGAGCGTACCCTGCCCAACTCTCTGAGTTTAAAAGAATAGTATTTTTCTTTTAAATCAAAAATATAAGGAGCAATCTTCTTGGTAAATTGAAAATCAAATTGACCATCTCCTACCAACTCCATATAGCTAAATAAATGAGTCATAATTATGCTTTTTAGACCATCTGATCTTATTTTTTGTATATATAATGGAGTTTTCTTATCTAGATTTTTTAACGCAATAGCAACACGAGTATAATTTTCGCCAGATTTATTCAATCCTAAATGTTTAGTAACTTCTCGCAAAGAAGAGTGATATACAGTATCAACAACATCATCTTTCTTAATATAAGAGAAGCAAAAGTCTAAAGCCTTATGTTCTAAAAATGTCAGATTTCCAAAAGAACGAGCCAATTCATTAGCTTGTGTTACCAGATATTCTTGTCGATCTAATAGATTATCTAAGGCAACATCTATTTTTTTATCACTCTGAATTCCCATGAAAAGCACCTCAATTAGTTAAAAATTTTGCGTGTACTTTTTTGAACACTTCAACACTTTTAATTATACCTTCATTTCAAAAAAAATGCAAAATAGGAATTTTTCGTGTAGAAAAAGGTATAGTTCGTGTAGAAAAAGGTATAGTTCGTGTAGAAAAAGGTATAGTTCGTGTAGAAAAAGGTATTTATATCCTTTATAAACGTTGATATAAAGGCATTTATTTTCTCCTAATGTAATATAATGTATTACAATGTATTCTATAAATGTATCTAATTAAAGGCAGAATAAAATAAAAATTTCTAAAAAAGAAAAAAACTCACTAAATAAATACTTAAAATAATTTTTCTATCATTTAGCTAGACTAAAATTGCAGTTCTAGCAAATTGTGGTTCAGAAAGACACTGGGTCGCTCCGCTTATGCTATAACTCTAGTTAATCTACAACCATGCAAATATAGACAAAACATGCTATAATCATAGTGAAAAGATCAAAGTTACAAACAAAAAGCCCCCTAGATATTTGCGGTATCTAGGGGGTTATTTTGTTATTTCAGTCGCTGCCATTACTTAATCTAACAATAATGAGTCACAAACTGTTTTCAGGCTAATTGTCTAACAAAGTTATCTATCTAGCCATTTGCAAATGTAATAGGCTATCACACCTGCTACGATAGATAAAAGAAAATTGATCAAAGTTGCAAACATTAAATCGCCCCCTTTATTGTTGCAAGGACGATTTAGGCAGCAATTAACCGCCTTATTAGCTCAGACAACCTAAAAATTATAGCATAAGTGCTGACAAATACATTCTAAGCAAGCGTTCAAGTTGAATCTGGGTTTAATATACATAAAATCAACCGAGAAAACGCCTTAGAAACCTTGATTTAATAGCTTTTTTAGCTGATTTATGCTATAATTACTCCTGTAGT
>CALVIH010000049.1 GCA_944329445.1 uncultured Bacilli bacterium
TTAGTATTATGTATATTAGATGGTTGTGGAATAAGAGAAGAGAAAGATGGTAACGCTTTTAAATGTGCAAACAAACCGACCTTTGATTATTTATGGAATAATTTTCCTCATAGTCTTTTAGAAGCAAGTGGTCAGAAGGTTGGATTGCCTGTTGGTCAAATGGGAAATAGTGAAGTAGGCCACATGAACATAGGAGCAGGTAGAATTGTTTATCAGCCACTTGAGTTAATCAATAAAGCGATTGAAGATAAAACTTTTTTTAAAGATAAAGAAATTTTAAACGTTTTAGATCATGTAAAGAAGAATAATTCAACCCTGCATGTTATGGGACTTGTATCAGATGGAGGCGTGCACTCACACATTAATCATTTAATGAATTTAATAGACATGATAAAAGAAAAAGATGTTAAAAATGTGTGTTATCATTTATTTTTAGATGGTCGTGATGTTGATCCAAAAAGTAGTTACACGTATATAAAAAAGTTAGAAGATAAAATAAAAGAAACAGGCATTGGCAAGATAGTTACTATATCTGGAAGATATTATGCTATGGATAGAGACAATAACTATGATAGATTAAAAAAAGCATATGATGCAATTGTTTATAATGAGGCACCAAAGTATGACAGTCCAAAAGAAGTCATTGATAAAAGCTATGAAAATGGCATTACTGATGAGTTTATTATTCCATCTTTAGTAAATGAAGGTAAGCTAAATGATGATGATGGTGTTATAACTTTTAACTTTAGGCCAGATAGACTAAGAGAGATGTTTACGGCAATAACAAATCCAAAAGAAAGTCCGCTGGATGATGTAAAAGTATTTAAAAACTTAAGCGTGCTAACCATGATGCCAGTTGTAAATAGTGTTACTTGCCCGCATGCATTTAATCATCAAAGCTTAGATAATACGTTAGGAAAATATTTATCAGAAAATAAACTTAACCAGTTAAGAATTGCAGAAACCGAAAAGTACGCCCATGTAACTTACTTTTTTGATGGTGGGGTAGAAGAGAACTTTGATGGGATGAAAAAAATTTTAATACCATCTCCTAAGGTGGCGACGTATGACATGAAACCAGAAATGAGCGCAAAAGAAGTTACCGATACGTTACTTAATGAACTTGATAAAGATTATTTTGACGTTGTAATACTTAATTATGCTAATGGTGACATGGTTGGGCATACTGGTAATTATGAAGCTGCTAAAAGTGCTGTTGAATTTTTAGATACTTGTCTAAAAAGATTATATGATAAAGTAAACGAAAAAAGTGGTACTTTAATCATTACTGCCGATCATGGTAATTGTGATATCATGTGGGATGAAGACCATGTTCCAGTAACTTCTCACACTACTAGTTTGGTACCTTTTATAATAACAAAAAAAGACCTGGTATTACAAAATGGTAAACTAGCGGATATAGCACCTACCATGTTAGAAATGCTTGAAATAAAAAAACCAGAAGAAATGACGGGAGAAAGTTTAATAAAACACTAGTTTGACATTGACTTAAATGGTTGATATACTATGTTTTGTTAAGAAGGGATTATTATATGGCAAATAAAAAAAACGTAAAAAAAACTAGCAAAAAAAACACTAAGAATGGTAAAAGTATAAGAAAAATTGTAATAGCAACCATTTTAATACTTGTTACAATAGTAGTGATGATTATTATTTTAATTAATAGGCCTAGTAAAATAAGTTGCACTAAAAAAATTAATGAAAATGGTGCCTCAATGCAAAGCACTATAGATATAGAAAGTAAAGATGGCGTAATTAATAGTGTCATTGTTAATAAGGTTATATCTATAAAGGATGAAAACGGTCAAATTGATTACATGGATGCAATTAAAACTTCTTTGGAAAACGCATATAAAGAAGAGGGCATAAAATATAATTTAGAAATAAAAGAAAATGAGTTATTGGTTAATCTTGTTTACGATAAAAAGAAAGAATATATTTTAGATAATTTATTCATTGCGGTAGAGGAAAATGGTGTTAGCGTAAACGTGGTTTCTGAAGACAGTGAAAATAATTATGCTACAATTGATTTATCTAAAGAATATAGTGATGAAAATATAATAAAAATAATAGAAAAAGCTGATTATAAGTGTAATTAGTGGAAAAAACGATAAAAAAGTAAAAAAAAGTCGAAAAAACACTTGATTTATTGGTAATTATGTAGTATCTTTAATATCGGAAGTACACATACTTCCCTTATTGCTTAAGGACGTAGCACTTACCCACTGCGTCCTTTTTTATTTTATATAAATTATTTTTATTATTGTGTTATAATCTAAGTATGAAAGGGTATGAAATATGAAAAAAATTTTAACGTTTATTTTAACAATAGTTATATCTATTTTAATATGTGTTTTATGTGTTAGCGTTTCAATAAAAGAAATTGTGGTAAACACGATTAGTAAGGAAGTTGTAAAAAAGGAGGTTGCTAGCGAGGTTACCAATACTGCTAAAGAAATTTATCCAGACATGGACTATGATACGTTAGAAAAAATAGAAACAAGTATTAATAATAGCAGTACCGTAGATGAAATGACCGAAAAATACTTTGATAACATCGTAGATGCAATTGTTAATGATAAAGAGGTTACCATTCCTAATACACAACAAGAAATATATGATTTAATTGACCAAAATGAAGCTATTTTAAAAGAAAATAACATTGAGTTAACCGAAGAACAAAAACAGCAAATATCAATTGAATTAACCGAGGACGGTAAAATTGATAAAATATATAACAACGTATCTAACAAAGTGATAGATAATATGTCAGAGGGCGAGGTAACGCTTGTTAAGACTTATAGCGCGGTAACCAATAACTCATTTAAATGGATTATGGCAGGTATAATCATTATTTTAACTGTTTTAATTGCGTTGGTTAAGAAGACTTATTATCGTTGGACTTATAATTTAGCCGTTTCCTTTGCGATTGCAGGAATATTACTTACCTTAGCATTTCCATTTGTTGTGGATTCGGTAGCGATAGACATAACAACCAAGGTTATTGGAAATGCCGCGGATTTAAACGTTAACAAGGTAATTAATTTAGGGTATGTGTGCTTTGCGATTAGCGCGTTACTCATTATTATATACTTGGTAGGAAACAAAGTAACTAGGTATAATGAGAGAAAAAACAATTATTAGAGGGATTGAAAAATCCTTTTTTTAATACAATAATATTTAAAATGTTAATAATTACCATTTATTTTTGTTTATAATTGACTTAAGTCTTCAATTATGATATTTTGTTTGTATAAACAAGAAAGGAGCGTGATTATAATGATTATGGTAAGATATTTTAATAATTTTATATTTGGTAAGATTAATCACGCGAATTTTACTTTTTAATCATATTCGTGTTGTTTAATCTTGCTATAAAAGTAGCAAGATTTTTTTCTTGCAAAAGAAGGAGGAAGACATGAATAGATTGTATTTAATAACAGGACCTGCGGGTGTTGGAAAATCAACGGTTTGTAACATACTGGCTAAAAAACTTAATAAGTCAGTATTAATAGAGGGTGATGATTTATATCATATGGTAAAAGGTGGTTACGTATCACCGTGGAAAGAAAATAATCATTTGGATTTGTTTTGGAAAAATGTAATTAATATAATAAGAAATAGTTTAGAAGCGGGATATGATGTAGTTTTTAATTATGTCATAAAAAACACGGATTATTTAAGATTAAAAAACCAATTTAAGGATTATGAGGTAATATTTAGGGTATTATTAGCAAATGAAGACGAATTATTAAAAAGAGATAAAACAAGAGCATTTGATTGCCAGATGAAAGAAAGATGCTTGATTTTGCTTGAGGAGTTTAAAAATGAACCTTTTGAAGATAGGTTTATTATAGATTCGACCGACCTAAGGGCAGAAGATACGGCAGATAGAATAATGAGATGATAACATGACTATAAGAACACCAAATGATGTACTTTCATTTATGGATACGATAGAATATGGATGGGTTGATAATAAAAATAACATTCATTACAATATGGAAGGTTTTAGAAAAGATTATAGAACAATGTCTATTAAAAAAACTTTAGATTTTCATGTAGGAACGTGTATAGAACAATCAATTTTAATTAAATATTTACTTGATGAAATAGGAATTCAAAATGAAGTTTATTGTTGCAGGGTATATGAAGATGAAACTTTTAATGATTTAAATGCAAAAGAAAGAATGCACTGTTTTGTATTATTCTATCAAAATGGTAAAGTTTATCAACTAGAACACCCTGATCCTGAAAGAGTGGGTATTCATGAATATAATTCTAAAGAAGAAGCAATAAATTTTTTGGTTAATCGTTATGAAGAAATGACTATTAATGATTATAAAGAAAAAGGGATACCAATAAAAGAGGAAAACATAAGAAGAACAACCACTAAGTTTGATAATATCGCAGAAGGATTAACTTATAAAGAACTTAATTTATATATTAATGAATTGGATAGTAAAATAAAAAAGAGGTGATAACATGATGGAAGAAAAGCCAAAAAAGAAAAGCTTAAAGGAACTTAAAAACATATATAACTTAGTAAAACAAGATAAGTGGAAATTGCTTATTGCTTTTATGTGTATTTTAATAAGTTCGATATTTAGTATATCAAATGGTTATTTGCAAGGTGAAATAACGGAGTCAATCATTGCTTTAAACATTAAGGCGGCACTGTTATTTTTAGCAATTTATTTTATTTTAAGCGTTGTGTTTAATAACTGGATAAGCAATATAGGAGTTATGATTGCAAGTAAGATAGAATCTAACTTATCAAGAAAACTAAGTATAATGGTTTATAAAAAAACACTTGATTT
>CALVIH010000050.1 GCA_944329445.1 uncultured Bacilli bacterium
TGGTAGCGAGAGGGGGGATCGAACCCTCGACCTTTCGGGTATGAACCGAACGCTCTAGCCAGCTGAGCTATCTCGCCATAAACTGCATTAATATAATAGCAAGAAATAAAGGTTTAATCAAGTGTTTTTTGAAAAAAAATTAATTACTTTTAAAACTTTGAAAAAAGATAAATTTTTAGGTCAAATTTTGTTGATTAATGTAAATTTAATCGTTATAATAAATAACCATACGTGGCAAGATAGCCTTAAATTATTAAGTATGGTGGTGGTATTATGAATTATGAAACAGCTTTATTGAAAACTAAACGCTTAATAATGAAGAGGGGAGAAAAAGAAGACTTTTTTAAGGTATATGAATATGATTTTTCTAAGTTAAAAAACATAGATGATGTTTGTAAGTTAGTTAAACAAGATACTTCAAAGTTAGAAAAGGTATTTAAAAACGGGACAAATAAGTATTATACTAAATTAAAAAAAGCACACATGTTTGATTGGATTGTATACCTAAACGAGAACCCAATCGGTAACATACTTACAACTGACGAGGATTTAAGTAATAAATCAGTTGAGATTTCTTTTAATTTGCATCCTAAGTACTGGGGAAAAGGATTCATGCCGGAAGCCTTAACCACCGTCATAGAGTACCTATATAGTCTTGGATATGATAACGTAATATGTACTTATCAAGATGGTAATATTAGAGCTAAAAGAGTACTTGATAAATTGGGCTTTAGGGCATATAAAATAATAAAAGATTCATTTAAGTGTGATTCCGGTAACATAATTGATAATTATAAAGTAATCATGACAAAGGAAGATTGGTTTTCAAGAACTGGAAAAATAATAAGAATAGGGAATTCTTTATAGAATTCTTTTTTTGATAGCTTTACGTTTCTATAATAAATTTATCAAAATATAATATATTATATGATAAAATATATACAAGGAGGATTAACATGAAAATATTAGTTACCGGTGGTACTGGTTTTATAGGAAGTCATACTTGCGTGGAACTACTAAACGCAGGGTATGAAGTTGTGATAGTTGATAATTTATCCAACTCAAAAAAAGAAGTGGTAGGATACATAGAGGATATAACGGGGAAAAAAGTTTCTTTTTATCAAGAAGACGTGTGTGACAAAGAAGCTTTAAAAACAATTTTTAAGGAGCATAAAATAGATGCCATAATACATTTTGCGGGTTATAAAGCAGTTGGTGAGTCGGTTTTAAAACCTCTTATGTACTATCGTAACAACATAGATTCAACCCTTAGCCTGCTAGAAGTTGCAGAAGAATTTGGGGTTAAGAAAATTGCTTTTTCGTCTTCGGCAACCGTTTATGGAAAACCAAAAAGTTTACCAATAAAAGAGGATTTTCCACTTTCTACAACCAATCCTTATGGAACTACAAAGCTTATAATAGAAGGTATTTTAAGAGACTTATATAAATCAGATGATTCATGGAGTATAGCAATATTAAGGTACTTCAACCCGATTGGAGCTCATGAATCAGGGTTGTTAGGTGAAAATCCAAATGGTATTCCAAATAATTTGATGCCATACATAATTAAGGTAGCAACTGGTGAATTGGATTGTTTAGGTGTGTTTGGTAATGATTATGATACGCACGATGGAACTGGTGTTAGAGATTACATACACGTTGTTGATTTAGCAAAGGGACACGTAAAAGCAATAGAAAAGGTATTAAAAGGTTCTGGTTGTGATGCTTATAACTTAGGAACTGGAAATGGTTATAGCGTATTAGATTTGGTTAACACGTTCATGAAGGTAAACAACGTAAAAGTTAAATATGAAATAAAAGAAAGAAGGCCGGGAGACATAGACGCGTGTTATGCTGATCCATCGTATGCTTATGAAAAATTAGGATGGAAAGCAGAAAAAGATATAAACGAAATGTGCAAGGACGCATATAACTTTGTTAAGAAGGTGAAATAAGTGAAAGAAGGAAAAAAACAAATATTAAGAACTAGTTTAGAAAAAGATGACTATGATAAATTTATTAATGATATAAAAGAATTAGAAGTCACTAAAGAAAATTATGAGGATTTACTTTCAGATATTAATGAGATAATTACTGATAAAATGTTAAATACTGATATTAGTAATGGTGGAAATAGTGGAGAAAGGCTACTAAAAACTTTTAGCAATGATAACGAACATAATTTTTTAGAATATGTTGCAGATCTTAGATATAAGATAGCAAGAATATTTGAAGAAAAACTTCAAAAATATATTGATGCAGATATTAAAGAAAAACTAGATGATTTTGAAAGTACGTTTATGCTATGAAAAAACTAAATAATGTTTTAATATTTTTATGTTCACTTGCTGCTATTTGCATTTTTGTAAAAGATATAAACATAGGTGCTTCAGATAGGCTTTTAGGAGATATTACAATTCCACTTGTTCTTTTTATGCCTAGAATCATAAGAAAAATATTTAAGATAAAAATAACATATGCAATGGAATTAGTTTATGTAATATTTATAATTTTAGCTCAATTTATAGGAAGTGTTATTAATTTATATAATAAAGTTTGGTGGTATGATTTATTTGCACATTTTTTATCAGGTGTTTTAACTACTATTTTAGCAATGGTTGTTATGGATTGGTTTGGTGTATATAACGAAAAGCATAAATGGTTTAATGTTTTATTTATGATATGTTTTACTCTTACTATAGCATCACTATGGGAATTTACGGAGTTTGCTACTGATTTAATAATGAAAACAGACGTTCAACATGTAATTGATTCTGGTGTTGCTGATACTATGGAGGATATGTTAATAGCATTTGCAGGCTCTATTATAGTATCCATATCTTATTTAATAGAAAACAAAGTTAGTAAAAATGGTTTCTTAAGAAAAATAGTTAGTGATTTAAAATAAAATTAATAATAATTTTTTCGCAAATAAGTATATATTTACTTATTTGTTTTTTTTAATTATTAGAAAAAGAAAATTCACTTTACACAAGTTTTCCACAATAAAAGTAAAATATTGACGGGGGGGGGGGTATATGATATTGTAAACATGTAAGATAAGGGTAGTAGTGACTTATCAACAAATATATTGTATGAGGAGTGAAAAATGAAAAATGGAAAGTCTCATGTAGGTCGTCCTACAAATGAAGAGGTTGAAAAAGAAAAAAAAATAAAAATAAAGAAGCTACGAAATGATATATTATGCATAATAATAGGTATAATTATTTTAGGTTATTTAACTTCAAGTTTGAATATTAATTTTAATAGTTTTCACATTATACTTGGGGTGGTTTTGGTATTAATTTGGTTTATTAAAAGGAGAATGTAATTATGAAAAGTAATGATAAATTAAATGAAAAACTATTTTTAGAATATGTTGGAGAAAAATATGAAAAAATAAAAAATAAAAAATTTTCTATTCCATCCTTATTTTTTAGTTGGTTGTATATAGCTTATAGAAAATTTTATAGTTTATTAATTGTATACGTAATATTAGATAGAATATATTCAACTTTGTTATCAACTGTTTTAAAACAAAAACCAATCTTGGTAATATGTCTTTTTATACCTAATATTATATTGGCATTTGTATTTAATAAATTATATCTAAATAATGTTAAAAAGAAAGTTAATGAAATTGGAAATGCTAATCCTGATGCTAGTGAAAGTGAATTAAAAAATATTTGTTCTAAAAAAGGCGGAGTGAGTATAATTTCTTTAATACTTGCAGCTGTAGTAGTGGTATTTATTAATATTGTTATTAACGCAGTATTGGGAAGTTTATAATATGAATAATAATTTTATTAATAATGGTAGCAACATGGAAAATGAGCAACCTAATAATACTAATTTTCAAAATAATAATCAAGTATCTAATAATATTAATAATTATAACAACCAAACAAATAAAAATAATAAGGATAATAAGATAATAATAATTGTGATAAGTGTTATTGCAGTAGTTATTTTAGCTATTATTTTAGGTAATTTATTTGGAAATAAAAGTAATATTGACAATGGAATTAGTGATAACGGAAAATCTGTTTATACCATAAGTATCGATGATTTTGATGCTAACGATGATACGTTTGAAAAGTATGTAAATAAGAGGATAACAGTTACAGATGCTAAAGTTATAGATCTTGATGGACTTTATTTTGGACCACTTCCTTATAGAGTTGAATGTAGCAATATGGATTCTTTGGATGTAACAGAAGGAGATATTGTTTCTATCACTGGGATTTTAAATGAAAAAACATATAATGGTCTTTGGTATTATATGGATGATTGTAGTATTTCTAAATAGTATATAATTAAAAATAGTTAACAATTTATTGTTAGCTATTTTTTTATACCATAAGTTAAGTTTATTGGATCTAAAAACAATTCATTTTGAGGTGGAAAATAAGTTAATATACCAAATATTATATAAATTGTTATAACAAAAATAATTGCCATGTTTTCTAGTTTTAGGTCTTCTTTTTTCATTATAAAGTAAGATATTATTTCTACTATTACAATTGTTATAAACATAATTATAATTGTTACTATAAAGTTTTCGCCAATTGCTTTATAAATAGGTAAGTACATAACAAGAAATATTGGTATTGATAATAAAGCTGCGGTAAAGTTAGATATACAAACGTTGTTTATAT
>CALVIH010000051.1 GCA_944329445.1 uncultured Bacilli bacterium
GTTCTTCCTCTTTTAGGTTCGTCCTCATCGGTCATTTTACCTTGAACATTTATGTTTTTAGGAGCGCATAAAAATATACCATCGCCTAATTTTTGCATTGTTCCACCAATCGCGTACAAACAACCACTTACAAAATCAATTATTCTCTTTCCTTGATCTGGTGTTACTCTTTTTAGGTTTACAACAACCGTATTTCTTTTCTTTAGGTAATCTGCTATTTGTTGTGATTCAGAATAAGCCCTTGGCTCTAAAAGTATCATCTTAGATCCTTCTTGCGCCTCTTCACGATTTGCCTCTTCCACACTTAGTGTATAGTATTCATCTTCACTAGATACGTCACTTCCACCTAAAAACTTTTTTAAATTGAACGCCATTTTTATCCCTCCATATATTTTGTACTACCATATAAAGCTATTTTAACACAATTATTAACATTTTGAAATAGATACAACAAAAAAAGAAGAAAAAACTATTTTTTAAACTTTATTATCTTGTCAGAATCTGAATAATTCACATCAAGATCAGGAAGTTCATCACTATCTGGGTGTTGTTTTATGTTTATGTCTAGTTTCGTTTTATACTTACCAGGATAAAAATCTTTATCATACACGTAAACTATTCTTTTTCCGTTTTTATCAAACTGTGGCAATTCATCATCATCCATAGTATCTTCTTTATCTTTTCTTCTAAAACG
Organism: uncultured Bacilli bacterium; assembly: GCA_944329445.1. Taxonomy (GTDB): domain Bacteria; phylum Bacillota_I; class Bacilli_A; order RF39; family UBA660; genus Aphodocola. The sequence continues at coordinate 695 of CALVIH010000051.1, forward strand.
TCTATCAAGCTCACCTAAAAATTCATTAAACGCATCTTCTAACGTTACCGGTTCTTGATAAATAATGTTACCATCCTCATCACATTCGTATTCATCATCATCGTCTTCTCTTATAATATCAGCAAACTTATTAAATAATTTTCCCATGACTAACACTCCTTTTATTTATTTTACCATGAATATAAAAGAAAAAAGCCTAAATCTAGGCCCTTGACACATATTTTCCGTCCTTAGTTGACACAAGTACGCTTTCACCTTCGTTAATAAATAATGGAACTTTAATTGTCATTCCGTTTTCTAGCGTTGCATCCTTTTGTGCACCTTGTGAGGTATTACCTTTAACAGCTTGTTCTGTTGCGGTAATTACGTAATCAATCTTTTCAGGTAAATTAAGACCGATTAACTCTTCCCCATAGTATATTAAATCAACTGTTAAGTTCTCTTTTAAGTATTTTAAGTCATCACCGATTTGTGAAGAAGATAACTCAACTTGCTCATAAGTATTCATGTCCATAAAGCTATATGCATCACCTGCTTGGTATAAAAATTGCATAGGTTTTCTTTGAACGTGAGCCTTAGCTAGTTTAACACTACTGTTATAAGTCTTCTCAACGATTGATCCGGTTCTTAGGTTTTTTAACTTCATTTTAACGAAAGCCGCACCTTTTCCAGGTTTAACGTGCTGAAAATCTAATACTTGGAAAATGTTTCCTTCGTCTTCAACCGTCATTCCGTTTTTAATATCATTTACGTTTACCATTTTATTTACTCCTTTCTAAACACGATAAAAAATAAGCCTTACGAGCTTATTAGTTTTTAGTTTCTTTGTGATCAGTATGTTCTCTACAAAACTTACAGAACTTACTTATTTCCATACGTTCAGGGCTATTTACTTTATTCTTTGGAGTACGATAATTTAAATTACCACACTTAGGGCATTTTAAAGTTATATTAGCTCTATTTTCATTTTTCTTTGCCATAAAAATTCCCCTCCTTTTCGGATAACTAAAGGTATTATATCAGATTATTCATAATTTTCAAAGAAAATATTACAAATTCTTGATACAATTCGTTTATTTACACTACTAGCATACGTTGACGAGCTTTTTTTATGCCTAACGTGAGGAGAAATGGCAATGATACTCATAACCGGATTATCGTATGGTGCGTAGCCAATAAAAGATTTACTATAAGTTTCGGTGTCAACTACCCCATCACCATCACTATCATAAAAGGTTTCTGAGGTTCCCGTTTTTCCAGCGGGATTTGGAGCATCTCCCATGTATCCTCTTCCCAATGATCCTTGCATAACGCTTTTAAATCCTTCTTTGACTCTTTCAAAATAAACCTTATCAATGTCTGACGTATTTAAAACGGTACGTTCATACGAGCTTTTTACTTCGCCTAAACTGTCGTCATCAGTTGCTTTCCTTATTTCTTTTACTAAGTTAAGTTTTAATCTTTCCCCATCATTTGCAAGCGTGTTTATGTAACTTGATAGTTGCATCGCAGAATAGGTATCATACTGACCAATCGCAAAGTTAAGCAAAAGCCCGGCGTTTGACTGTTTTCCTTTATAGCCTTCCGTTTCAAAAGGTAAATCAATACCAGATTTTACTCCCAGTCCAAGCGTTTCAAACACGCTTCTATAAGTATTTAATGCACTATCATCTATCTTTATTGGCATGTTGTAATAATAATTTACACCAGCAACTTTTAGGGCCAATTGAAACTGATATGAATTAGATGACAATTGTAAAGCTTTTATATCGTTTAAAGCACCTAAAGAAGTACTCCATGAACACTTCTGTGGTGTGTTTTTAAACTTGATACATTTATCATAAAATACGTCCCCGATTTGTAAATTACCGGTTTTATAACCAACAAGCATTGATGCGCCTTTAACTATCGAACCAGGGGTATCACTTCCGGTTAATAAATTAGTAGTATAATCACTTATTTTGTATCCGTCAGCAGTTTTTGTAATTTGTTTGGATGCCATCGCAAGAATCTCTCCGGTATTAGGATCCGTTATAACAACGGATGAATGATCATAATACTCAGTATTAGGCTCCTTTTTCGCGTTAATAAGTTCCTCTTCTAATATCTTTTCTAATTCCTGTTGCAAATTAATATCTATCGATAGTACTATGTCGTTACCCTTACTTCCTTTTTCTACTAAAGTCTTTTTACCATTTTGAACCTTATACTTATCCTTCTTTCCCTTAAGTTCATCTTCGTATTGTAGTTCTAAATAACTAAGCCCAACACGATCGTTTAACGCGTATCCATTGTTTAAATACTCGGCTTTTAATTCTTCTGGAATACCTTGTTCACTAGTTGATACATTACCTAAGATTTGTCTTAACGTATCACCATAAGGATACGTTCTTTTCCAAGAAGTAGACGTTAATACCCCTGGTAGTTTATCTTTGTTTTGAGCAACAAAAGCATATTCCTCATCGGTTGCTTCGTCTTTTATTACTTTTTCATCGTAAGAATAACCATTCATCATTAAGTAATATATATAAGCGGCTTCTTTATCAACTTCGTCATATACACTTAATTCATCTTCGGTTATTCTCTCCTTTTTTAAGTTTTCTAAATCCTTCGCCTTTAGTTTTCTTCTCTCATACGCCTCATATTCACTTTTGGTTATTTTATTATCCGCCGCTTCTTCGTTTTGGACAATCCAAAAATCTTTTAACATGTTAGTGGTTAATTTTACATAATCAACATCTATTTTTTCTGCTAATAAATACGCTATTTCGATTTCGTCACTGATGGTAACACCAGATTCTTTCTTATAACTAATCATGTTCGTACCAACGTTATCTACAATTACGTTTAAGTTTCTATCATATATTCTTCCCCTTGGCATCGAAGGCCCATAAACCATTTTAGTAGATAGTTTTTTTAATTCGGACAAAGAGGCCTTGGTATTAAACAACTGAAGGTATGATATTCTAAATATTAGTATTAAAAAAAGAAAAAACATGACAAATAAAACAATCATTATTCTACCATTTGTAACTTCGTTTTTGCTTTCTTTATTCATAAAATCACCATTATTAATATGCGAATTAAAAGCATATTTAATGCATATAATAAATAGGAGTTGATAAAAGCATGTACGAAGTTTTAATTAAAGAATACTTAAAAAGATTATCATTAAAAGACATAAATGATTTTGCAAATAAAAACGGCATGCCACTTAAACAAGGCGAAGATAAAATAATTTATAATTTTATAATGCAAAATTGGCAGGAAGTATATAAAGGCGATGGTTTAAAAACACTAGGTACTTTAAAAGGGAAAGTATCTGATGAAACATATGATGCCATAATTAAAATGTTTAATATGTATAAAGATAAAATTAAATAATATTTTACATTTGAAAAAAACATTTAAATATGTTATTATGTATGTAGATGAGGGAAACTTCATAAAATAAAAGAGGAGCATTCATATCATTTGAATGCCAACCTAAATTTGGGCTGACACTAGCTTAAAGCTGGTGTCATTTTTTTATTACTATTATTATTGCTAATAAGAGTGATAAAATGATGGTGATGTAACGAAATACTTTGATTACAAAGATTCGTTTCTTCATTCATCTATCACCTCCCATTCCTTTTGGTTTAGAAGGCTGACACCCAAACTATAAATGCTCCATAAGCATATTAACAAATATTAAAATATAATGCAAAACGACATTTTGCATGTTTTTGTTTACAAAAATTAAGTTTTTATATAATAATTTATTATTTTTTGGAACTGTTATATTATCAAAAATTCTGTTTTT
>CALVIH010000052.1 GCA_944329445.1 uncultured Bacilli bacterium
ACTGATGCCGAATCCTTAATAATGGCATCACACTCTACATGAGCATAAGACTTAGTATTACCAATGATATTGGAATTAAATTCTTGATAAGAACTATTAGTAGCAACAGATCTTGAAGTAATATGTGTACTTGCGTTATCTTTTTCTAGGCTAATTTTAAAATCTGTTTTAGCAAATTGATCTTTATTGGTTAAAATTTTCTCATTGATTACTAAAGTAGTATCTTCATATAACGTTGCATTAGTTTTTCTAATGGTATTATCTACACCTTTAATTTGTACAGAATCCATAGTCATGTAAGATCCTTTTTTCATCGTTATTTCCGTAATAGGATTAAGAACTTTTTTACCATTACCTTTTCCTTCTCCATAGTGTTTTTCTACATATTTTACTTTAGATCCTTCTTCTAAGTAAAAACGATGAATTCCATCATGTCTAGAATCTTGATGTAAATCATTATGAATACCACATCCAGCAATAATAATGACATTAGCATTTTTTCCTATATGAAAATCATTATAAACAATATCAGTTAATCCACTTTCTGTAATAATTACTGGAATATGAACGATACCAAATAAAGTATTTTCTTTCACATAAATATCAAGACCACTTTCATCTTCTTTAGGCACAATATCTATATAAGGATTCACTTTACGTTCAATTCCTTCTCCATTTTTTCTAATATTGTAGGCATCCGCATCATGAACATTATTACCTAAAATTTCATCCAATAATTTTTCATCTGTCTTATTCACAATTTGGCCCTCCTTTTTTACAAATGGAAGAATTTACAATACTATCAAACATTTCTTCTTTTGTACCTATTTTTTTAATATTTCCTTGGTCAAGCAAAATAATTTGATCAGCAATATTTAAAATTCTTTCTTGATGAGATATTACTAAAGTAATACCTTTAGATGATGCTTCCATATCTTTAAATACTTCTATTAAATTTTTAAAACTCCACAAATCAATTCCCGCTTCTGGTTCATCAAAAATAGCTACATATGGATTTTTAGCCATCACGGATGCTATTTCAATTCTTTTTAACTCTCCCCCTGATAATGATTTATTTATTTCTCTATCTATGTATTCCAAAGCACATAATCCTACTTTAGATAAAATATTACATGCTTCTTGTCTATCTATTTCCTTGCCGGTTGCCATTACTAGTAAATCATAAACAGTAATTCCTTTAAAACAGACTGGCTGTTGAAAAGCAAACCCGATTCCTAATTTCGCACGTTCATTTAATGGCTTATCCGTAATATCTTCCCCATTTAATATTATTTTTCCACTATCTGGTTTAATAATTCCCATAATAATTTTAGCTAAGGTCGATTTACCACTTCCATTAGGGCCAGTAACCACATAAAAATTACCAGTATCTAATTTTAAATTTATATTATTTAATATTTTTTTATTATCACGTTCAAAGCATATATTTTTTAATTCTAACATTTCTATCCTTTCTAACCTAAGGTAATGTCCAATATCATCATTAAGACAAACCCTAAGGTAACACCAATAACACTTAAATTTGAATGATCACCAGTATGGGAATCTGGTATTAATTCTTCTACTACAACATAAATCATGGATCCTGCTGCAAAAGATAATAAATACGGTAAAATAGGAGTCACAAATGAGGCAAAGAAAATGGTGATTACTGCTCCTATGGGTTCAACAATACCTGATAGAGCTCCCGCTAAAAAAGCTTTGTTTTTAGATTTTCCTGCTACTTTTAAGGGCATTGATATAACCGCACCTTCTGGAAAGTTTTGTAAAGCAATACCAATACTTAAGGCTAATGCTCCCATGAAAGTGATAGTAGCATCCCCCATCATTACTCCGGCTAATACTACTCCAACAGCCATTCCTTCAGGAATATTATGTAAAGTTACTGCTAAAGTTAACTTAGTTAATTTAGAAATTTTACTTTTAGGTCCTTCTTGATGTACGCTATCTTTATGAAGATGAGGAATTATATAATCCAAAAGAAGTAAAAATAGAACTCCCAAAACAAAGCCAACACTAGCCGGTAACCAAACAATTCCACCACTTTCTTCTACCATATCCATAGCTGGTATTAAAAGTGACCAAATGGATGCCGCTAGCATTACTCCTGATGCAAATCCTAATAAAAATTTTTCTAATTTATTATTAAGGTTATCCTTTAAAAGATAAACACATGCTGCACCTAAAACAGTTCCAATAAAAGGAATCAATACTGTTATTACTATGTTCATATCGTCCTCCTTTATTAATGTGAAAAACATTTCACATTAATTATATGATTAACTAGCTTTCATAGTCAACCTATATTGTTAAAAATTCAAAAAAATAAAACTTACTATATCAGTAAATTTTATTTTAGAGATTAATTCACTTTTGATTATATTCATTTCTACCGCTATATCACTTTTTAAAAAGCTTGATAATATTATAATTTTTTATTTTATCAATACATATAGCAAGCACCTAATTCCTCCAGATATTATAATATTAATATCTTCACTTGAGGTCGCAAAATGCGACCTCAAGTTTAACTATTATAAATTTGTTAATTTTGATTTATGAGTATTTGATACAACAATGTATTTCTGGCGTTAGTATTTTTTTCATGCAAATCAAAAATATAACATAAAAGTAATCGTAACACATCATATTGTCATTGTAAAACACTATGTTGACAAAAATATAAGCATATCATATAATAAATATAGAAATGGAGGAATATAATGGAAACTTTAAATTTAAATGTTCGTGTGGATGCTGACGATAAAAAAAAGTTTGAACAGTTTTGTAATAGTGTTGGGATGAATATATCTACTGCAGTTAATATGTTTATAAAAGCAGTATTAAGAGAACAAAAATTACCGTTTGAAATACGTTCAAATACTTTTGATGAAACAGTTTATGGAAAATTAAAAGAAGCTGAGGCAGAAATGGACAATACTTCTAAAAGATATTCCAAAAAAGAAGTTTTAGAAAGTATGAACAATAATATAGGATAGTGATTATGTATAAAGTAGAATTTTTACCTATTGCTAAAGAAGACCTTAACGATATTATTTACTATATTTCTCATATTTTAAAAAATACTACTGCAGCAATAAAACTTCGTGATTTATTTATGAAAGGTTTTGATAATATTTTACACACTCCTTATGGAGGTCCTATTTATAGAACAACTGAATTTTTGAAAAACGAATATAGAAGTCATAAAGTTAAAAATTTTTTTATATTTTATACTATTAATGAAGGTGAAAAAATTGTTACTATTGTTAGAGTATTATATCAAAAAATGAATATTGAAAATATTTTAGAATAACTTAAAACTAGTGTTTCAGGACGCTAGTTTTTTTTAATGAAGTTAAAGTTACCATGATTTTTATAAGTAAACCAGTTTAAGTATTCGTGTAAATATCTTGTTGACGCACCTATAGATTTACTAAATCCAGTTTCTGGTTTCTCGAAATATTTAATAATATACCAATGGAAATCATCGATATTAAAAGTGAACTTCCACCATAGGATAAAAATGGCAGTGTTACCCCCCTTACAAGTTTTTTGGTAAACTAAAATGATGATTGCAAGTTTTTTGGTAAACAAAAGTTTTTAAAAAAAATCACCTTAAATATGATGTTAATTCTGGAAACTTAAAGTACAATTTAATATTATTATCATTATCAATTTCTACTTTTTCTACTAAATTAACTATCAATTCTCTACTCGGTTTTTTCGTTTTAAGAAATGACCTTACTGCAGTTTTACAACTTTCAAAATCAAATCTCTTAATTGTTGACTCAACTTTTTCTTTTTGCTCTAACAACTCTTTTTTCTTGGCAGAAGATATTTCTAATTTTTCATTATAATTATTTAACAAACTATCAAAAGTTTTTTCTGGTATTTTGTTACCTACTTTATCAATATAAATTTGCTCGATCAAAGTATCATATTTACTTATTTCTTTAGTTAAAATATCAATTTGTTTTTGAAGTTTTGTTATCTCTGATTCTAATAATTTATTAGCGTCATAAGTAAGTTTTTTATTATTATATTCTTTCAAATAAGAATCACATATTTCATTAATTATTTTAATTAAATCTTCCTCTAATAAATTATAATTAACTCTATGAATTTTACAAACACCATATTTTCCTTTTTTACTATACCCATTACATTGAGTATAATGTGAATTACTTTTTTTACATTTTTTCTTCAAAATACTTATATTATGACCACATTCTTTACATTTTAATAAACCCGTAAACAAATATTTTTCTTTTTGTTCTCTTTGCTTTCGCAAACTTTTTGAAGAAATTAATTTACTAACAAATTCAAATGTTTCCTTATCAATAATAGGTTCATGTGTTCCTTCTATAATTATATATTCTTCTTTTTTTGTAGCCCTTATTCTTTTTGAATTATATCTTACCTTATTATAAGTATTTTGTACCAT
>CALVIH010000053.1 GCA_944329445.1 uncultured Bacilli bacterium
TGGGATAGAGCTAACAAAAAATTAAAGGAAAGGCAAGATAGTTTTACAAACAGAGCCGTAAATAAAAAAGTATTTCAAAATAGATATACATATTCCGGTAAAATTTATTGTGGGACTCACAACTTAACTTATCATAGATCATCGGCTGGTAAAAGAAAAAATAATCCAGTATGGGAGTGCCAAGTATATAGAAAAGAAAGTTTAAAAGGTTGCTCTAATCCTAGAGTATTTGAACAAGAACTAGATCTCATTTTTAAAGATATGTTTAAAAAAATATTCAAAAGAAGAAAACATATTTTTGATGAAATATTAAATGACTGTAAAAATTATTTAGAAACCAATAATAATGAATCTGAAATAAAAAATATAGAATCTAAAACTTTAATGTTTAATAATAAAAAAGATAAATTATTAGAACTTGTTATGGAAGAATATATATCTAAAGAAGATTATAAAAAACAAATAGATTTAATTAATGAAGAAATAATTACTAATCAAACAAAACTAAATGAATTACAAAATAATAAGCAAGATAAAAACTATATAGAAAATAAAATTAAGGAACTAAAAAAGATGTTAGATAATTGTTTAACTGATGATAAGTGTTTCAGTGATATATTTAATGAATTGATTGATAGAATTTATGTTTATAAAGAAAAGGACAAAAAGATAAAACTAGATATTTATATAAAAACAGGAGAAAGTGTTAATACATTCTCTGATAATTTAGGTAGAAAGTTTCATTTAATAGACAACGTTACAACAAGTAACGGCGGTATCCGCAGCGATTAATGGAGGAACTTTGTATAAACCATACATCGTTAAGAGTTTAAATGATCCGGAAACCAACTCTGTTATAAAAGAAAACACCCCAACTAAAGTAAGAAAAGTTATCACCAAAGAAACTTCAAAAGAGGTAAGAAGAGCATTAGAAAGTGTTGTAACCAATGGTAGTGGTAGAAACGCATATATTGAAGGTTATCGGGTAGGAGGTAAAACCGGTACCGCTCAGAAAGTAGAAAACGGGCAATATTTAGTTGGTAATTATATTTTATCTTTCATTGGCTTTTTACCAGCGGATGATCCACAAATAGTTGTTTATGTTGCAATAAATAATCCAAAAAGAGTGGTTCAGTATGGTGGTGTTGTTGCCGCCCCAGTTGCAAAAGCAATATTAACTGACGCGATAGAAGCACTTGATATCGAAAGAAGAGAGGGTGACTCTGAGATGAAGTACGACTGGGATGATAAAAAGTATTATACGGTAGAAGACGTGGTTGGAAAAACACCGAAAGAAGCTTCGAAAATACTATCTAAGTATAATCTTGAATATAGTGGTAGTGGTAATACCATTATTTCACAATCTCCAGAAGCAGGTACGAGATTAGAAGAGCAAAGTACGGTTAGATTAATGCTTGGAAATTAGTAAAATAAATATCAAATGAGTATAAAATAGTGTAAAAAATTAAAAATATATAGTATAATTATACAAGGTTAATTAAAGAGGTGATTTATAAGTGTTCGTATTAACAAAATCTATTTTAGCACTTATGATCGGCTTTATAATTTCTGTTATAATGGGATACTTCATGATTCCACTTTTAAAGAAATTAAACGTAGGCCAAAGAATAAGTGTGTTCGTTGGGGAATCACATAAAAAGAAAAATGGAATTCCAACGGTTGGTGGACTAATTTTCATTATTCCAACTTTTATAACGATTTTAATAATGTATCTTACTGGTAAGATAAACATAAACAGTAATTTACTCATCGTGCTTTTTGTGTTTATTTCGTACGCATTATTAGGTTTTATAGACGACGTAATGAAGTTAAGAAGAAAACAAAACGAGGGATTAACCGAAATTCAAAAACTATTTGGTCAGGTTATAATAGCCGTTGTGTTTTTCTACATTTACATGAAAAGTGGTTCGGAACCGCTTTTATGGATACATGCTTTTGATTTAAAAGTTGACCTTGGATGGCTTTATGGATTCTTTATTTTATTTATGCTTGTCGCGTCTTCAAACGCGGTAAACATAACCGATGGATTAGATGGTTTGGCTGGTGGGCTTTCGTTTATTGTTACCCTTGTTTTAGGAATCATAACCTGGACTACCGATTGGCTTGCTGGTTATCAAGACATTGCAATATTCTGCTTTATTTTAGCAGGTGCAATACTTGGATTCTTAGTGTACAACACATATCCTGCTAAGGTGTTTATGGGAGATACCGGGTCACTTGCATTGGGTGGTGTTTTAGCAGCGATCGCAATTCTAACAAGAAGAGAGATAACTTTTATTGTTGCAATGGGTGTATTTATCATAGAAACTCTATCAGTAATAATTCAAGTATTTTCTATCTTTGTCTTTAAGAAAAAAGTATTTTTAATGACACCGCTCCATCATAATTTTGAAAAGTTAGGTTGGAAAGAACAAGACATAGTTAAACTATTTTGGATATGTGGTCTTATTTTAGGTACCGCTGCCGTTGTTTATGGTGCTTGGTTATAAGATGCGAATTTTTGCATCTTTTTTATTTACCCTTGAAATAAACGAATTATTTTAGTAATATGGTAAAGGATGATAAGGGGTATTATATGAGAGAGTTAATAATAAATAAAGATAATCTAAAACCACATGATATACAAGAGACGGTAACCAGAGTAAAAGCGTTAATGATAAACGAACAAAATGAAATTTTACTTGCGTATTGTGATGATGATTACCAGTTTCCAGGAGGGCACTTAAACGAGGGTGAAGATGTTTATGAAGGTTTGATAAGAGAGGTAAAAGAAGAAACGGGAATAGAATCTAATAAAGATGATTACTATCTTTTTATGGTAACTAAGCATTATGAGAAAAGTTATTTTAGAACTGGTAATAACAGGCTTAATATTATGATTTATTTTATTTATAAAAAAGTTCCCGTTATAGATGATAGTAATATTGACATTAGTAATTATGAAAGAAAAAATGGATTTAGACTTTGTTACGTTAATATAGATGATGTGGAAGACTTATTAATAGACCATACCAGAAAGTTTCCTAGGTTTAAGGATATTGCATATGAGATGTTACCTGTTTTAGATGAATATAAAAACAATTATTATAATAATACTTTTGAAAGTGATGATTTTAAACTATGAAGAATGCTTTAATCGCGTTCTTTTTTCTTTACCTAAAGAATATTTTTAAGTAGTAGTTATTTTTTTTACTAGGAGATGATACGCACGAAAAAGAAAATAGATATTCCTCTTATAATTACTATTTTTATTATTTGTATATACGGAATTATAATGATATATTCAGCTTCAAGTGTTTGGGCAGAGTATAAATTTAACGATAAATATCATTATGTTATAATGCAAAGTATTTTTTTTGTAATAGGTATAATACTTATGATTATAGTAAGTAAGGTACCATATACTTACTACTTGAAGAAGTCTAATTTAATTTTATTCATATGTTTTATTCTCTTGGTTTTGGTGTTAATACCTGGTATCGGGAGCGTAAGAAATGGTTCTCGTAGTTGGTTTGGAATTGGCGGACTTGGTATTCAACCTTCTGAGTTTATGAAGTTAGGACTCATTATTTTTACTAGCAAGTACATATATAATAACCCAAAGGACATGAGATCTATTAAGCGTGGGGCGTTTCCAATTTTATTCGTTGTAATGGTTGCTTTTTTTCTAATTATGTTACAACCAGATTTTGGAACCGGAACAATTATTGTTATGACGATTGTTGCGATGCTTTTTATATCGGGCATTAATTTTTCTTTTTTCATCAAAATAGGAATGGTTGGTTTGGTAGGAGTTTGTCTTTTAATCATTGCCGCGCCATACCGAATGGAAAGAATAGTATCGTTTTTAAATCCGTGGAGTGATCCTTTGGGCACGGGATTTCAAGCAATACAGTCACTTTATGCAATTGGCCCCGGAGGGCTATTTGGAATGGGATTTGGTAACTCAATTCAAAAACACTTTTATCTTCCCGAACCACAAACTGATTTTATATTTTCTATTATTTCAGAGGAGTTGGGAATAATCGGAATAGTTTCTGTTGCTACTTTATTTTTGATAATAATATTAAGAAGCATAAAAATATCTATTAAAGCTCCGGATAATTTTGCTAAGTTTTTATCGTTTGGAATAATATTTCAGTTATCTTTTCAAACCCTTTTAAACTTAGCAGTGGTTGTAGGATTAATTCCCGTAACTGGTGTAACACTTCGTGGTACCCACTTACTACATACACTTTTTAGCCCTTATAATAAGGGAAAAAACAAAATTGCATGATTTTGATAATTTAGGGA
>CALVIH010000054.1 GCA_944329445.1 uncultured Bacilli bacterium
GCTCGTAGCTCAGCTGGATAGAGCACTTGGCTACGAACCAAGGGGTCAGGGGTTCGAATCCCTTCGAGCGCGCCACTAATTATTGATACCACGTCCAAACGTCGCGTGCGGTATTGACTTTAAATAAGACGTTATGATATAATCATTTTGCACTTCGGAAAGTAGCACAATTTGGTAGTGCACGCGGTTTGGGACCGTGAGGTTGCAGGTTCAAATCCTGTCTTTCCGACCATTAGAAAGTAACTATTCATTAAATTGAATAGTTTTTTTGTAGAAAAATTTGCAACCTCACGTTATGATAACATATAACTTATTTAAAAATATATCTTGCTATTATATGTCATACTCGTCATATAGATTTAATAAATCACATTCTTTAATTCCAAAAGTGATACCATGATCATGTTCTTGTCCTTTTTTAGGTCCACTTTTAAAAACGCCAAGTTGTATATCAATTCGTATTTGTCCTTTATTTATCAAGTCTAAAAACGTATTAAAACTTTTTAGCTTATAAAATTTTATATCATAATACCTATAATATGTTTTTCCATTTGTTCTTTTTGGCCAAGCTTTTATTAAAGCTAAAACATTCATTTTTCTGAATAATGCTTGCTTAACGTCTGAAAAGTACCAAAATGTATCTTTATCAATTAAACTATCGTTTTTATCATAAACGCATAAATTTATTTTTTCATTTTTATAATCTACTTCTTGTGAAATCTTATAACCACTTTTTAATTTGTTTTTATATTTTGCCCATGCAGACTTATTTAAAACCTTAACATTTGGGAAATCTATATCTTTATATCCGAATTTTTCACGTAGTCTTTTAGTTTCGAAAAATCCACTTCCACTAGGTACTAAAGAAAATAAAGTTATGTACGTTTTACTAAAACCATGTTTTGTTTTTATTTCTACGCCTTCATAATCAGAAACCTGGAAATTATCATTTTCTTTTCCAAGCAATTTTTCAAAAGTTAACCCTATGTTTCCTCTTCCTTTGGAAGTGCTTTCTATGTATCCAATCTTTTTTAATTTTTTAAATTTTTCTTTTAATTCATTAATTGTTTCATTTAACTTTTCTTCGATCATGAATTTCCTCCTTTTTTTGTTTTCTTATGATAATCATTTGAAATGTCAAATTTTATCGTAAATTGAAATACAATGTAAAAAAACAAAAAAATCGATTAAAGCCATGGTATAATAAGACAAGAGGTGTATTATGAAGTTAGTTTCATGGAACGTTGCAGGCTTTAGGGCTTGTCTAAAAAAGGGATTTGAGGATTTTTTCTACACGTGTGACGCGGACGTTTATTGTCTCCAAGAGGTAAAAGCAGAACTTAATCAAATAGATTTTGAACCAAAAGATTATTATTGTTATATTAATCCTGCTGAAAAGAAAGGGTATTCTGGTACACTTATTTATACGCTTTATGAACCAATTAGTGTAACATATGGTATGGGAGTGGAGAAGCACGACCATGAAGGTAGAGTAATAACTTTGGAGTTTGAGGATTATTATTTAGTAAACCAATATGTTCCTAACGTAAAAAGAGATTTATCAAGGCTTGATTATAGAATGACTTGGGAAGAGGATTTAAAAAATTATCTTAAGAAATTAGAGAAGAAAAAACCGGTTGTTGTTTGTGGCGATTTTAATGTTGCACATGAGGAAATAGATATTAAAAATGCAAAGGCAAACATTGGTAATGCTGGTTTTACCTACGAGGAAAGAGAAAAATTTTCAGAACTTTTAAAAAGTGGTTTTGTTGATACTTATAGATATTTTAATCCAACAAAAGACGATGCGTTTTCATGGTGGAGTTATATTGGAAATTGTAGAGCAAGAAACATAGGGTGGAGAATAGACTATTTCTTGGTATCAAAATCGATTATTGATAAGGTATCTAAACCTATTATATATAGTGATGTGTTTGGGAGTGATCATTGCCCTATAGGAATTGATTTAAAGCTAAAATAAGAGCTTTTCGCTCACGTAGCTCAGTTGGATAGAGCGTTACCCTCCGAAGGTAAAGGTCATGAGTTCGACTCTCATCGTGAGCGCCACTTAATCGGAAAGTAGCTTAATTTGGTAGAGCGCTACGTTCGGGACGTAGAGGTTGCAGGTTCAAATCCTGTCTTTCCGACCATTATATTGAGTAAAGTTAGTTATTGATATATAATCTTTCTCAAAAAGAGGTAATTATGAACAGATTAGAAGATTTAAATGATTATGTTTTAGAACAAATTAAATTTATAGATAAAGACAATGAACTTTCAAACCCGTTATTGGTAGCGCCAAATGCTATTGGTAAAACATTATACTTAGGTCAAGAAACCAACGGGTGGTTTGGAAGCCATGATAATTTTATTTCATCAAGAAAGTTGGAAAGAGAATATGATAACTTTTTTATGCGGGGAAAAATGCCGAAGACACCATTCTGGAAGTTTATAAGAGATGTTACAAACGTAAACGACGTAGCTAATAATGGTGATATTACATGGGCGAATCTTTTTATATGTGGTAATAAGGATTGTAAGGGGACCCCTGTTTTACATGACGAAATAAAGGAACTATCCGTTTTGTATTTAACTTACTTGGTTGATATTTTAAAGGTTGATAAAATAATTGCAGTCGTTGGGCCTAAAAATCCATATTACACTGTTTTAAATATGTTTTCTTCAGAGTTAGGATGGCATTTTAATGGTTGGCCGAAGAAAACTGTTCCATACGTATACTCTGATGAAGAAGAATTATTTTATACTTATCATCCAATGTATTTACAAATATCAAATAATTATAATAAAACTATTATTGAAGGTGAAAAATTTATTAATAAAAATAAATAATATAGGGTATATTAACCATCCTATATTTTTCTTTTTGAATATTATATTACTGAAGATGCATCTTTAATATTTCGGGGGAATTTTGGTTTGAGTGATATTTAAAACGCGATTTCTAATAATTTTACGTAAGTATTAAAAAAATATTAGCTATCTTTAAATTGGGCTGGACAAAAGTAATAGATATGAAGATATTTTGTGTCATGTAAGTAAAAAAAATTGCTAAAAAACTATTGACTTTGTTAAGTAAAGATGGAGGTTACAAAAAGGGCGAAATAGGATGAAAATGAAACAAGATAACAAAAGTAAAAAAGACTAAATTATTGGCTAAAAGTGCGGTTAAAATTTATAAAGGGATTCTGCAAAAAAAGAATCTCTTTTTTGTTTATAATATTGTTTTTCTTACCATAATAAAAAAGAAGGAGGGAAAGCAATGCAAAATTATGAAGAGGTTCCAGCGATGATTTCTGGAAAGGACTTAGATTATTTAAGTGATATTTATAATTGGAATTTTAACGCTTGTAAGTTAGCAAATCATTTTAAAGAAGAAGTTCAGGACGAAGAAATAAAGGATTTGTTGAATAGGGTAGCAGATATGCACAAAGAGCATGCTAAAGCAGTACTAAATATTTTGAGATAAAGGAGAAATAAAAATGAATAATAAAATTTGTAATCCAAAAACAGAAGTACCAAATACAATGGAAATGAATGACAAAGATTATATTACAACCATGCTATCTTTGGAGAAAGCAATGGTAAAAGATTTTGTCGTTGTTTTAACAGAGGCTAGTAATAATGATTTGTATAATGATTATTATGATATGTTTGATGAGGTAAGTAATATACAAAGAGAGATTTATGATTTAATGTTTAAAAAAGGGTGGTATTGCTTGGAGGCTGCCGAAGAAAATAAAATAACTCAAAAGTTAAACACGTTAGAGCAAGAATTTTCGCAACTTGAAAATTAAATAAAAAAAATTAATTTAGGTATTGATTTTTATAAATCTTTTTGATATCATTAATATGCGTTCACGTTAATGCATATTTTTCTGGGGCTTTAGCTCAGCTGGCTAGAGCGCCTCGTTTGCACCGAGGAGGTCAAGGGTTCGAATCCCTTAAGCTCCACCAATTTGTATATAAACCACTTATCAAAGTGGTTTTAATTTTATGGATTTGCTTAGGGGATTCGTAAAAACTGTATCTTTTTTGTAAAAAATGCCATAAAATATATTGATTTTTTAAAATTTATATAGTAGAATTAAGTAGTCAGTTTTACCAGTACTATGAAATGGGCTTGTAGCTCAGCTGGTTAGAGCGCACGCCTGATAAGCGTGAGGTCGATGGTTCAAGTCCATTCAG
>CALVIH010000055.1 GCA_944329445.1 uncultured Bacilli bacterium
AGTAGAAGTACTACAATTATAAGTGCCTAAGATTTTATAATTTGGATCATTGTCAAAGGTATTTTCTCCTTCTTTATCAAAGGTGAAGTACCCATCAAGTTCATTATAATAAAAATCTATTTTCGTAACGTCCCCACCAGGAACATACCATTTATCTTCTTCGGCGTTTTCAACCGGTTCTTTATTAGCACTATTTTCCTTATCATTTTTTAGTACAAGTAAAATAATTAAACATATGATAATTAAAATAATAAACATTAAAAACGTTAAGTTTTTTTTACTTAAAACTTTATCTTTCATCGTTAACTCCTTATCATATTTAAATCTTATCATATTTAAATATGATAAGTAAATAAAAAGGTGATTACTTCACCTCAAAATAATCACCATAATCTAAGTATAACGTACCATTCTGCTTTCCGACATTTTCTAATATTGTATCGTATTTATTTAGTTTGTTAAATTTATTCACGGTTAAATAAACACTATTACCATCATTCATAAAAACGTAATACCTATCGTTGTCTATCTCATTTGGATCATATTTTATTTCTGACATTTGACAAAGTATGTTTTTGTTTAATTTACCCATCGCTTTTATAAATCTTTCTTTTTTATCAGAAGGCACTTCTCCTACTAGATAAGGAACACACAAGATTTTATCATCTTTTATTTCAGAACTACTAGTAATTTTTTTCCCAGTTTCTTTTTCTACGTATAAAACCTTTTCTTCTTTTATGGTAATTTTAACAGTTAAAAGACCTTTAGATACCTTAGCATCACTAACGTATGGGCTTTTTTTTAATTTGTTTTCTATGATAATTCCAAAAACACTAAAATATGAAGGATAATCTTCTAACTCGGCAAGCTCAATTACTTCTTTATCAGTTAGAATTTCATTTCCCTTTATTGTTATACTTCTAATCGGAATATCAACAAATTTAACGAACGCAAAAGAAACCGCTCCAATTATTAGAAGCAGCAAAAAAAGTCTTCCTATTCTTAACCTTTTTCTTCTTTTTTTCTTTTGCATTTTATATTACTCCCAATTTACAAATTCTTGTTCTATTTTTAAATCAACGCCTGTTTCATCCTTTACTTTATCATGAACGTAAGTAATTAAGTTCTTAACGTCACTTGCCGTTGCGCCACCTGCGTTAACAATAAAGTTAGCATGTTTTTCGCTCACCATTGCACCACCTATTTTATACCCTTTAAGACCACATTCTTCGATTAACCTCCCCGCGAAATCATCTTCCGGATTTCTAAACACGGAACCCGCAGAAGGATACTCAAGAGGCTGATTCATAAGTCTTTTTTGTCTTCTTCTTTCCATGACTTCCTTTATCTCAGTCTTATCGCCATGTCTAAGCACCATGGTGGCTTCTAAGCATATGTAGTTAGGATTATCCTGTAAGAAGGATGATCTATATTTATAATTCAAATCCTTATTATATAAGGTTTTAACCTCTAGTTCCGGCGTTAAAACCTTTACTTCTGAAACAATGTAACCCATGTCAGATTTATATGCTCCAGCATTCATGAACACCGCTCCACCGACTGATCCTGGAATACCACTTGCGAACTCTAAACCAGTTAAACCAACGCTTGCAGCTTTATAAGCAAGTTTTACCAAACTTACTCCAGCTCCTGCCGTGATTACCGTGTCATTTATTTTAACCTTGTCAAACGAATCAAGTTTTATTATTACCCCATCATACTCTTTATCACTAAAGATAACGTTAGATCCAAAGCCTAATACCTTATAACTAACGTGATCTTTATTTAGCTTTTGTAAAAGTAAGACTAACTTTTCCACCGTTTTAGGCCAAACGAATAACCTTGCAACACCACCAACCTTATACGTCGTAGAATTACTTAACTTAACGTTTTCTTTTATATGACCTATGTTATTTTTCTTTATAAAATTAATTACTTCTTTCATTTTTTTACACCCACCAATTTAACAATCTCATCATATATTCTTGATGCGCTATTCTTAACTTCAAACGCTTTTAAATTATCTTTTAATTCTTTAACAAACTTTTTATCGTCAAGTATCTTTTCTACCATCCGAAGTAAAGTATCACCATTCAAATCCTTTTCTTCTAAAATCATCGCAGCATTTTTATTTACTAAGTCCATCGCGTTTTTATACTGATGGTTTTCGGTTACGTACGGACTAGGTATTAAAATTGAAGGTACGTTAAGTGATGATATCTCAGATAACGTAGAGGCTCCCGCACGAGAAACTAAACAATCAGTCTTCTTTAATAAAGATACCATTTTATCCACGTAAGGTACAATCTTAATGTTGTTTGTATATTTTATTTTCTTGAACTCGTCATAATAATTTTTACCAGTAACAAACATAACCTCATAATCTTTATTATTAAACAAGGTAAGCATGCTTTTCATCTTGTTGCCAATCGTTTTTGAACCAAGTGATCCCATAACGATTAAAACGAGTTTTTTACCCGGAGTAAGACCAAAATCTTCCTTGTTAGCCACCGGTGCTTTTAACGCGTCTTCACTACAAGGATTACCAGTGTATATGAATTTTCTGTCGTTCATCTTTTCTTCTAGGCTTTTAAATGATACAAAAACCTTATCAGCATATTTACTAGCAAACTTATTAGTCATCCCAAAAGAAGAATTTTGTTCGTGAATACAGCATTTCACCCCAAGTTTATGAGCGGCATAAATAACTGGTGCCGAAACATAACCACCGACACCTATTACCACGTCCGGATTAAATTTTTTTATTATTCGTTTACACTTTGATATTCCCCTTAAAAACAGATAGGCACTTTTTATGTTTTTCAAACTTAAACTACGTTTTAACCCTTCTATTTTTATCCCAACAAAATCAAAACCAGCTTTAGGTACAATGTCCTTTTCCATCCTGTTACTTGTTCCAACGTATAAAATTTCTGCGTTTTTGTCCTTTTCTTTTATTTTATTCGCAATCGCTAAAGCCGGATATATATGTCCACCGGTACCTCCTGCCGAAATTATAACCTTCACCTAAATCACCTACTAATCATTATATCATAATTATATGAGTTTAATATATGAAAAAGAAGATGCTTTACAGACAAAAAAAGATAACAGCCCTGATAAAACCGTTATCTTTCTAGTTTTGAAAAAGGAAAATCACTCTGCATTCAAGCAAACCTCAAACACATTTTTAAATATTATCAGTATTTAATGTGACATCTTATTCGCATGAGTTTTCTTTCTCATTTACAATTGTAAGGCTTAGAGTTAAATAAGATTGGTTAACCTAACCACTTCCTGCTACCAATACTACCGGTAGATATCATAAATACTAGATAATCATTTAAGAAGAAAAAAATTCTTCCTAAATACTAATATTTATAATATATCCTCTAAGTTAATTCAATTGTAACATATTATATTTTTTTGTCAATAGTTTTTTTCATTTATTTATTTTTTTACACTCACCACGACTAATTTTCTTTATGCCTTGATATGTTAAGAATCATTCCCATGGAAACAAGGGTAATTATTAAGCTTGAACCTCCGTAACTAAAAAATGGTAAAGTGACTCCCGTTACTCTTTTTAGTGTGGTAAAAAAATAAGGGGTTGCCTTTCCAAGTGTGGTATTTTTAATCTTTTATAG
>CALVIH010000056.1 GCA_944329445.1 uncultured Bacilli bacterium
TTGAAATTTAATAATAATTCATATATAATATTCTTAGAAAGAGAACATAGTTCGTAACTTGTATGCTATTCGCTCCATTTAAAAACAACTTACGGATTAATAAAAGTCCGTAAGTTTTTTATTTATAAAAAAACACGAGTAAAAACTCATGATTTTTATTAATATCCTTATTTTATACCATACTTATATACCAAAAACTTTATTAGTTTACTTACAAGCAAGTAAATAACAATTAACATTATACTTAATACAATTATTGGTAAGAAAAAGTCTATTAAAGTAAATACTAAAAGAATAGCGAATAAAATAGCTAACACGATTATTCCGACCGTTATATAACTGCTTATATCCTTACGTTTTTGTGACTGGTTTTGAGGTTCATCCGAAACGTTACAAATTATAAGTAAAACTAATAAAACTATTATAACTACACTATATATTATTACTGTCTTTGACTCACGAAGATCAAATAATAACGAATAAAAACCACCATTAATTAAATATATTAACGTCAAAGCAAAAAAAGTTATTAAACACAAAATCTTTAATACTTTATTACCCTTTTTTAAAAACTCTTCTTCCTTTTTTCTTTTACGTATCACTTCTAACCACCTCATTTAAAATAATTATATACTATTATTATATTTTTGTAAATTAAAAAAGGCTCTAATTAGTGCCCTTCTTCATGTACTTTAACTTTTCATTTACCATGTATTTTGATAAAGCATCTTCAATTGCGGGTAAAGATCTTTTATCCAAACATCCTATGTAAAAATGTTCTTTTACCGTGTCTATTTCAACCATTCCATACAAAATATTTGCTTTAATAGAAAAATCATTTAACATATCAGGTGTAATAGATGCATAATCATATCTTCCTAAATATCTTTTTCTACCCAAAAGCATCCTTTTATTAGTAAATACTATTACCGTCGTAAAAAATGGCTGTAAAAAATTTGAATTTTTTTGACCCGCAAAACTATATAAAACCACTTCATCTTCATTTAAATGTTCTTCAACAACATTAGAGTGCTTTTTTATTCTCCATGCAATTGTCATTGGATATTTTCTTAAAAAAGTTTTACAACTTTTATATACGTTATCACTCATAATTATTCACCAAGACCATTTGATGTAAAAAAGTCTTTGATGGTATCCAACTCAACATAACCATTATTAGTATCTATCAAGTTACCATTCTGAACAATCATCGTAAGTGGTGTTCCCCACTCTTCGTTGGCCAAGTAATCCAAAGAAGCCGTAAACGTACTCCAATCTTCCTCGGTGAATTTATCGGTATCAATGTAGTTTACCGTTAGATTCAAGTCATCAGCAGCCTCACTTAAAATTGGGGCAAAAGCCTCACAATATGAACAAGTAGGCCTTGCAACTAAAATAATACTTTTTTCTGAGGCATTTACTAAGTCTAGGTACTCATCTAAAGTAACTTCATTAAATCCGGCGTCTTCAAGCGCTACCTCTTCTATTGTGTTATTACTAGAATCATCATCTTTAATTGATGAAACTCCTACGGCTAAACCAATAACAGCTACTACTAAAACTACTATAGCAGTAATTCCTAACACTTTTTTTACAAGTGGTCCTTCCTTTTCATCTTTTACTTCTATAATGGTCGTAATTATAGAACATACCATGGTAACCAATACCATTATGGCAATTAGTATTAATAAAAATAATGTCATATTATATTCCTCCCATGCAAACATTATACTACAAAAAAAGAAGAATTCAAAATTTAATTCTTCTTTTCTCTTATAAGTTTAAGTATTTCTTCCTTACCATTTAATAATGGTGAGATTGATTGGTGTCTATTTAAAACATTAATTATTCTTGACAAGAACTTTGAACAATCAACGTCATAAAACCATTTTTGTTTTTTTAATTTTGGATTTATGTACGTAAGATTAGTAGTATAAAGCATATCAAATAAACCTTCTTTATAAGCTTTATTAAACTTTTCTAAACCATTAGTAAACAGCGCAAAGGTAGCAACCAAATAAACCTTACTTGCCCCGCGCTTTTTTAACTCTTCGGCAACCTCAAGCATACTACCACCGGATGCTATCATATCATCAACTACGATTACGTTTTTATTTTTTACATCTTTACCCATGTATTCATGCTGAACAATCGGGTTTTTTCCGTCTATCACCTTTGTTAGATCTCTTCTTTTATAAAACATACCAACGTCAGTATTAAGCATGTTAGCGTAGAATATAGCCCTATCCATTGCACCCGTATCAGGGCTTACCACTAACAGGTTATCAAAATCCAACTTTTCTTTTTCAATAAAGTTTTCCAAGATGGTATGAGTTGGATAAAAGTTTTCAAATGATAAACACGGGGTAGCATTTTGAATGTTTGGATCATGCACATCAAAAGTAATGATGGTTTTAACTCCCAATGATTGTAACTCTTGAAGTGCCATGGCACAATCAAGTGATTCACGGCCTTTCCTCCTATGCTGCCTTGATTCATAAAGTAATGGCATTACAACCGTAATACTAGAAGCTTGTCCCCTAATTGCAGAAATAAGTCTTTTAATATCCATAAAGTGTTCATCAGGGCCCATATGATTTTCATAACCAAACATCTCGTAAGTCATACTGTGATTACCAACGTCCGAAATAATATAAACATCCTTATTTCTAATCGTTTCGTTTATTTTTATCTTACCCTCACCATTATTAAACCTTACTTCATCTAATGGAACAATATAACTTTTTGTTTCTCCTCTTAATTCTTGTAAGTGTTTATCCACTTTCTGTCCAAATTCTTTGATATTGCTTAAAACAATAAGTCTTAAGTCATCATTTTCAATAACTAACATTTAAACCTCCTTAAAATATAAAAAACTAGCACAAAAAGTGTTAGTTTTTTTACAAAATAATATAAAAAGGCTTATACATGATAAACAAGATAAAAAATAACAAGTTTTTAACATAATATTT
>CALVIH010000057.1 GCA_944329445.1 uncultured Bacilli bacterium
GCCAACTCAAAAAGAGGGCAATTAATATTTAGTATATTTAGACCTGTTGATTTATACATTGCAATTGGTGGTACGGCTGTAACGGTAATATTATTTTTGATACTTAGGCCGGATACGTTATGGATAACCATACTAACGTTACTACCTATACTGGTATGTGCGTTTTTGGTTATCCCAATACCTAATTATCACAATATGTTATGTGTACTTCAAAATATATATAGATTTTACTTTGTTGAAAGGCAACAGTTTAAATGGAGAGGATGGTGTGCTAAGTATGAGTTCAAAGACTAGTGGTACTACTGAGAGTTTTGTTCCTGTTAAAGCTATTATTAATAACATGATAGAACTTGACAATGGTGAGAAGGTGGTTGGTATAAAGGTGTATCCTAAAAACATATTCATAATGGATGAAAATGATCAATTTTCTGTTATTGATAGATTAAAGGACTTTTATAACACGCTTGATTTTGAATACTGGCTCGTTATTGCTGATAGGCCGGTTGATATATCTGTTTATATTGCTCAGCTTCAAATGCAATATAACAATGCTAAGGATCCGGTTATTAGGAAGTTAATAAATGAGGATTTAAGGAAAGCAAACGACTTTAATGATGAGGTTACTGACGTTGAATTTTATTTCTTGTTTAAGGAAAAGAACGTTGAGATGATACAAAAGAAAATAAGGCTTATGATTAACGGACTTGCTAATGCAGGACTTGTATCTAGTCAAGCAACCAATGATGATTTAAGAAGTATTTTAGATAATTTCTTAAATGGTGGACAGACTACTGAGTTTGGGACGGTGATGGCATAATGGCAAACATAAATATAAAAAAAGAGTTAGCCCCTAAAGGCTTAGAATTTCACCCAGCGGACTTTGTTATAAGTGATAAATGGTGTACCATCTTAACGGTTGTATCATATCCTAGATGGATATCTCCAGGATTTTTATCAGATTTATCCACTAGTGGTGGCGTTAAGGTTGTTATAAAACATATACCTCTTCCTTTTAGCATAATGTCTAAAATGCTTAATAAGCAACTAGCAGAATTAAAAGAGGCATATGAAAAAGAAAGAGATAAAACAACCCAAGAACAATTAAGACAAGATTATGATTCTTTAAATGATTTTATACAAATGATTGTTACTAACCAGTCTAAGATTTTTGATTTTCAAATGCACGTTGTTGTAACTGCAAATAGTAAAGAAGAATTAGATACGAAAAAGGTTCAAATTAAGAATTATCTTGAATCCATGGAATTAAGGGCTATTCCTCTTCGTTTTGAACAAAAGAAAGTGTTAAAGTCAATTATTCCTATTTTTCCTAAACAGGATATTGAAGAACAAATTGGAACACCTATAACATCACCAACGATAGCGGCAATGTACCCATTCATCTTTGATAGTTTAAAGGATCCGGGGCCTTCTTGTTTACTTGGTACTGACTTTTCTGGAGGTGTAGTACTATTTAATCAGTTCCTTTTCCAAATTAGAAAAGAACATAATAGAAATAATGCTAACATGATTATTCTTGGTACTTCAGGTTCTGGTAAGTCAACCGCTGCTAAATTACTTTTAAGAACTTACGTTAGAAACGAATATAAAGTCGTTGCAATAGACCCAGAGGGTGAACTAGAGGATATGGCATCACGTATGCGTGGTGATTTCATTGACTTAGGTAAGGGTGGAGAATTTGGTATGATAAATCCACTAGAAGTAATCATCGAAGCTGATGAAGAAGAGTTAAAAGATGGTTTAGGATATACCGTTTTAACAAAAACGTTACAATTCTTAAAAGCGTTTATGAAATATTATGATCCAACCATTACCGAAGACGTTCTTACCATGTTTAGTGAAATGGCTCAGCTTACTTACCAACGTTTTGGTATTTCGTTTGAAAGTGATTTCTCTAATTTGAGTTCTAATCAATACCCAACTTTTTCTGATCTTTATGAAACACTTCAAAGAAGGTTAGAAGCTTATGGTGACCAGGTCACTCATGAAAGAGATATATTGGAGAGACTAGAATTAAAGATAAGGCCGCTTGTAAAAGAACTTAAGTTTTATTTTGATGGTCATACGACTATTCATCCACAATCTAAGTTCATTGTGTTCAACATAAGAGACTTGATGAATGCTGATGAAAACATAAGAAATGCTTTGTTCTTTAATATATTAAAGTATGCATGGAGCCATTGTTTAGATAGCACTATTAATACCGTAATGATGGTAGATGAAGCGCATATGCTTCTTAATAGCAAGAATAATATAGGAGCGGATTTCTTAGCAAATATTCAAAGACGTGCTCGTAAGTACAATAGTGGTACCGTAATAATAACACAACAACCATCAGACTTTGCTGATCCATCAGTAATTACTCAAGGTAAAGCAATATTTGATAATGCTTCTTATTATTTGATAATGGGACTTAAGAAACAAGCCGTTGAAGATTTAGGTATGTTAATAGACTTAAATGATCAAGAAAAAGAAAGTATAAAGAAATATAACCAAGGTGAAGCATTATTTGTGTGTGGTAGTAGAAGAATGAGGGTTGACGTTGTCGTAACCGAAGCAGAACTAGATTCGTTTGGAGACGGGGGCGGATTATAGAAGAAAAAGTTCAGAAAGTAATTTCTGAACTTTTTTTCTTTTGCATTAAGGACTTTTTTTAAATTTTAGAGAATTATAAGTTGTAAGGAGGATTAAATGAACGAGTTAAAAGAACAAATTGATATTAAAAGCTTAATATATGAGGTGCGTGGCGTGGAGGTTATGCTTGATAGTGACTTGGCATTTTTGTATGGTTGCACAAATGGTACAAAAACAATAAATCAAGCAGTAAAAAGAAATATAGAAAGATTTCCTAATAATTTTTATTTTCAGTTAACTAAAGAAGAATGTAAATTTATTAATTCTTCAAGGT
>CALVIH010000058.1 GCA_944329445.1 uncultured Bacilli bacterium
GGTCTTTGTTGTTCTTCATCAACCTTATAATTAAGTTCACGCATCACGTCATCACTTAAATAAATAGAAAGTTCTTCTAGAATTGGAACAACTTCAGGGAATTCCTCCAAAACTCGATTATTCACTATTGGAATTGCGTGATATGGAAGGAAAAATCCTTTATCGTCTTCCAAAACAACTAAATCATATTTTTTCAAAAGACCATCCGTTGAATAAGCATCAATGACATCACTTTCATGATTGGTTAAAGCCACATATCTAGGAGCTCCATCAATTGGCATGACATCCCGGAAAGCTATTGGATAAACTTGTTGCAAGCCTAGAAAGCAATCATTTCTTTCCATAAATGTGAGAGTGGGTGAAAAAACAAGTTCACTTGATACCGCACTTAAATCACTAATAGTTTTTAAATTATATTGTTCTGCTGTATCTCTTCGAACAGCTAAAGTATAAGTATTATTAAAATTCAAATCACCCAAAACATTGACATCATACTTCTCTTTCATTTCTTTTTTAGAAATATTATAAACTTCCTCAACATTAGAATTAGGTTCATGTTTTAAAACACTACCATAAATCGTTCCAGTATAATCTACATACATGTCAATATCATCTTGCTCTAATGCAGACAAAACAATAGTGGAAGAACCTAAAGAAAGTCTTTGATTTACTGTAATATCTGTCCTATCTTCAATGATATCATTAATCATGTAAGACAAAATTTCTTGTTCTGTAAAATCCATACTACCAATAGTAATCTGTTTTTTAGCTTGTTCTCCTTGGAACACTGGGTAAATTATCAGACAAAGAAAAGCCAAAATAGTAAGTATTAATACACTAACTTGAAATCCCCTTCTTTTAAAGAACGATACCTTTCCTTGTTTCTTATATTTTGGTGTTACTAAGTTTTCCACAATACCCAAAATATAATCAAAGAATAAAGCCAAGATACAAGCTGGAATAGCCCCTGCTAAAATTTGAGCATTATTAATAGAACGAATACCAGCATAAACTAAGTATCCTAGCCCTCCTGCTCCACAGAATGCAGCCAAAGTCATAAGACCAACCGCACTAACAGCCGAAATACGAATACCACCCATAATCACTGGTAAAGCCAGTGGAATTTGCACTTTTACAAGAATTTGCCATTTTGTAAGACCAATGCCTCGAGCTGCTTCTAACATATCTGCATTAATATTTTGAATTCCAATATAAGTATTTTTTATAATAGGAAGCAAAGAATACAAGACTACCATAACAATTGCCGGTTTCGTTCCAATTCCTAAAAAAGGTATCATAAAACCTAACAATGCCATCGAAGGAATCGCCTGCATAACATTGGCAAGAGCTAGCACTGGTTTACCAAGTTTTTTTACATAACTAATAAGAATTCCTATTGGAACACCTATCAAAATAGCTACTGCTACAGCTAAGAATGTAAGCTCAATATGCTCTACTAATAAAGAAAGGATTTGATCCATATTTTCACTCATATAAGTAATAAAATTCATCATTCATCCCCCTTTATAAACTGTTGACTCATATAGGTTAACAAAGTACTTCGTGTAATAAGCCCTTTTAAATGGCCTTTACTATCTACCACAGGCATCGTAGTAATCTTTTCTCTATCAATTAAGTCTAACAAATCAACAATAGAGTCCTCTGGATGCGTTACCAAAAAATCTTTTTCAATAAAATCTTTTGCTTTTTTATGCTCATAAGAAACATTAGTAAATACATCTGCATACAAAATTCCTAATAAAACATTTTTATCATCCACAACCATTAAAGTATCTACCTTAGCTATTCTCATTTTATTAAGACAATAGAAAATAGAATACTCAGGATTACAAGTAACAGGATGTTCTATCATAATGTCACTTACTTTAATAAATTCAGGAGAAGACCATATCTTTTTAGGACCAACAAAATTCTTCACAAAATCATTAGCAGGATTTTTTAAAATTTTTTCAGGTGTATCATACTGAATAACATGACCTTCATTTAAAATCGCTATTTTATCTGCTATCTTAATTGCTTCATTCATATCATGTGTCACAAAAATAATTGACTTTTTATAACGACTTTGAATACGTATTAATTCATCTTGCAAGGCACTTCTTGTCATCGGATCAAGAGCACTAAAAGGTTCGTCCATCAAAATAATATCAGGATCAGTGGCAAATGCCCGAGCGATACCCACTCTTTGTTGTTGACCACCACTAAGCTCAGACGGATATCGATCTAAATATTCAGAAGCATTTAACCCAACCATATCCATAAGCTCTAATGTTCTATTCGCAATTGCTTCTTTCTTTTTCTTAGTAAGTTTTAAAATAATTTCAATATTTTCACGAATGGTCATATGCGGAAATAAACCAGTTTGTTGAATCGCATATCCAAGACTTCTTCTTAAATCAATGACATTCTCTTTCGAAATATCTTTTCCATTAATAAATACACTACCTGTTGTAGGTTCAATAAGACGATTAATCGTTTTTAAAAGAGTTGTTTTACCACATCCACTTTCTCCTATCAAACAGGTAATCGTATTATCAGCAAACTCTATATTAATATTATCTAAAATCTTATGATTACCAAAAGACTTTGAAACATTTTTAAACACAATCATTCTTTTACCACCAGCCTACCTTATAAGTATAGCATAGCCTAA
>CALVIH010000059.1 GCA_944329445.1 uncultured Bacilli bacterium
AATAGTTTTGTTAAATTAAACAATAGAGTGAAAGAAGCTTTTGCAACTATGGATGTTTATCTTAAAAAGAGATGGGATTTAATACCTAATATAGTTGAGACAGTAAAAGGATATGCTAAACATGAAAAGGAAACATTGGAAAACGTAATTAATCTTCGAAATAGTTCTTATGATAAAATGAGTAGCGATGATAAGATTAAGGCGAATAATGAATTAAGTAGAGGAATTAGAAATATTATGCTTTTAGCGGAAAGTTATCCAGAATTAAAAGCAAGTACCAATTTTAAGGATTTAAGTAATGAATTGTCTAAGGTAGAAGAAGATATTGCTAATTCTAGAAAATACTATAATGGTGTAGTTAAAATGTTTAATGACAAAGTTGAGATGTTTCCTAGTAATTTATTTGCTAAAATGTTTGGGTATACTTCTAAAGTAATGTTTGAAACTAGTGATAATGAACGTGAAAATGTAAAAGTAAAATTTTAGTGGAGCAAAATGAAAAAGTGTTTCAATTTAATTATTTTATTTGTTTTAACATTAATTATTTTTATACCAACTAAGACAAGTGCTTATTCGGGTTATGAATATGATTATGTGATTAATAAATATGATGTTAATATCATAGTAAATGAGGATAATACTTTTGATGTAACTGAAAATATTACAGTTTATTTTAATGCTCCTAAACATGGGATCTATCGAACTATTCCATTAAAAAATAAAGTTGAAAGGTTAGATGGAACAACAACAACTAATAAAGCTCAAGTGTCTAATGTTTCAGTGAATGAAAAATATCAGACTTCAAAAACTGGTGGCGAATATAAAATAAAGATAGGATCTAGCGATTATTATCTTACAGGTTTACAACAATACGTTATAAAATATACTTATAATATTGGTAAGGATCCACTAAAAGAAAGTGATGAATTATACTATAATATTATTGGTACTGACTGGGATACAACTATTGAAAATATTAGTTTTACTATTCAGATGCCTAAGGATTTTGATGAGAGTAAATTAGGATTTTCTTCTGGAAGGTATGGTTCTTCTGATAATGTTTATGTAAGATATCAAGTTTCTAATAATACTATCATAGGAAGTTATACTAGTGTTTTAGAACCTGGAGAAGCTTTAACGGTAAGATGTGAATTACCAGAAGGATATTTTGTAGGAGCAGGACTTGATGTTAATTTATGGGATTATGTATATTTTATAATACCAATACTATTTTTGATAATTTGTGCTTTCTTATGGTACAGATATGGTCGTGATGAAGAAGTTGTTGAAACAGTAGAATTTTATCCACCAGAAGGTTTTAATAGTTTGGATGTTGGGTTTTTATATAAAGGTGAAGCAGATAGTCAAGATGTTGTTTCACTACTTATATATTTAGCTAATAAAGGTTATATAAAAATCTCTGATGTTCCAAAGGAAACAAAATTTGGTACTTTGGATGATTTTAAAATCACGAAATTGAAAGAATATGATGGTACTAATGAAAGTGAAAAGAAATTTTTAGATGGGCTATTCTCATCTAGAACGACTAAAGTGTCTTTATTTAATTTGAAATCAGAAACTAGTGTTGAAAATAAAACGGAAGTAACTAAAGATGATTTATATAATAAATTTTATCTTACTGTTTATGATATTTTGAAAAAAGTGAATACGTTAAAAAATAAATGTAAGATTTTTGAAAAAGGTTCTTTAACTAAAAATAAATTTATTATCTTGATGATCATAATTACTTATTGCTTAATCACTATGAAACCAATTTTAGAATATGGACAATTGGATATTTTATTCTTTGCTTTAATTTTTCCAGGTGTTGGCTTTACAGAATTTTTTTCAGTATTACTTAATCTTTCACCTAGAGAAACTAATCTGAATGGAGTCCCTAACGGTAAAGGAATAGCTAAAATAATTTTAGCGGCTTTTTCTGGATTATTCATAGGGGGACTTGTGTGGTTTATGTTTGTTTTGCCTTTTTTATTAGAAAATATCATGTATTTAATTGGTTATATTATAGGATTAATAGCAGTTTTTGGTATGGTAGTAGTATTAAAACTTATGCCTAAGAGAAATAAGTATGGTAATGAGATCTTAGGGAAAATAAGAGGATTTAGAGTGTTTTTAGAGACTGCAGAAAAAGATCGCTTAGAAGCACTTGTAATGGAAAATCCAACTTATTTTTATGATATTTTACCATATACTTATGTGTTGGGAGTATCAGATACTTGGATTAAAAAATTTTCGTCAATTGCTTTAGCTCCACCATCTTGGTATGATAGTAGGACAACTTTTAATTCTTACAATTTTGGAATTTTTATGAGTACAACTATGACCTCTGTGCAAAGAACAATGGATTCTAGACCGCGTAGTAAATCTAGTGGTAGTAGATCTTCTGGAGGAGGATTCTCTGGAGGAGGTTCCGGTGGAGGTGGAGGAGGTTCTTGGTAATCTCTAATAGAAACAAACTTTTTAGTTTGTTCAGAGTGTAGACAAACCCCAAGATTTTTTCTAGGGTTTTTCTTATGAATAAATTATTTGATTGAAGTTTATGATA